>NZ_JBQCVS010000003.1:0-223121 GCF_051958155.1 Neisseria sp. P0014.S009
TAATTAGGAGCGGAAATAGACGAAAACCTGTTTTGGAGTTTCAGCTGTCGAAGGAAGGGCTTTTTTGCAAAGGTCTCGGCCTTTGGGTGACGCTTGTCCGTCTGCGATGGTTTGGGCGGCAAGCCTGGCGGTAACGATGCATTCGAGCAAGGAGTTGCTGGCGAGGCGATATTACATCCGCTTCCAAGCCGAAATCCACGACGGGTAAGCCGTTCGGCAGGCAAGACAGGCGGTTGGAGCATTGACCTGCGTAGAAATCGAAGTGGACACGTTGGCACAACTGGACAAAGCCATCGCGGCAAGCGCGGAACGGATTTTGCTGGACAGCATGGAGACAAAACCTTGAAAGAAGCGGCAAACCGCTGCTATACACAAATCGCCCACTCCCACGCTATCTATTGCGAGGCATCGGCTTCGACCGTCTGAAGCGTGTGGCACAAACCGGCGTGGACGGCATCGCCCTCGGCTATCTGACCCACAGCAGCCGCTCGTTGGATATAGGATTGGATTTCGTGGCGTGAATTTCAAAAATACAACGATTGCCTATAAAGGTACAGGTCTCAAGCTGTGCTATTGGCCAAGCAGAGTGGCTTTGAAAAGGATAAGAAGAGATAGGTAGGACGGCTATAGAGGTCTCTAATGTAACGAGTTCTTTAATGATTCAGGGAGTGCTCGATCAACTGCTAATCAAATATCTACTCCAACTTCAATAAGGGTAAACGGTCGATGTGCTTGATAGGCATGGCTTATGTAAATTTACTGAAAAAAGGGTGCTAATGCCCCTAAGTGTGCTTGGTAGTAATTTAGAAGATTTTACAAAGGTCTCAGCCTTTTTATTTCTATAAAAATGCGGCAGGTTTTTAAAACCTGCCGCGGTATGGGGACATACAGCTCGGACGGTAAGCCGGGTTCTGTCGCGGACAGTCATTCCTCTAGGCACATCATTGCTGGTGTGCTCAAGCAACCTACCCGAACGCTCGGCGAGCAGCGTCATCGCGTTCTGTTTGGTCTTGCTCCGAATGGGGTTTAGCCTGCTGCGCTTTGTTACCAAATGCACGGTGCGCTCTTACCGCACCTTTTCACCCTTACCTGTTTTGCCCGAAGGCAATCATCGGCGGTATTGCTTTCTGTTCCACTTTCCGTCGCGTTGCCGCGCCCGGCCGTTAGCCGGCATTCTGCTCTGTGGAGCCCGGACTTTCCTCCCCGTATGCCTTACGCGATACGCGGCGACTGTCTGTCCGACCTGTATGAGGTGCGGATTATAACACAGCCGCCATAGGGTTCAGACGGCCTAAATATTTATTTTTTCTTTTTAAATGCTATTTCGGTCAAACCCAATTCCTGTGCTTTTTTGCGAACTGCGGATTCGGGCATTTCGCGTGCCAGGCGGCTGGTGCAGTATTCGGTCATGGTGGTGGCGCAGGCTTTGAAGTTGCCGGTAAAGTCGCTGGCGGCACTTAAAAACGGAATGAGGCGGCCGGCCATGATTTCTTCGGCCGGTGCGTCTGTTTGGGCGGATACGCGTCCGGACTCGACCGCCGAGAAAATTTGTTCTGTAAAGCGTCGGGCGAAGTTTTCTTCTGTTTGGCAGTCTTGGAATGCGGTGTTTTCGTGTTGGCAGACAAGGGTAACTTCGCCTTGAGCTTCTTGCAACGGTTCGGCCAAATCGAGTTTGAGGGTTTGCTTGTCGGTTTGCAGCCAGGCGGTGCGGCCTTGGGTTTTGATGATTTTGCCGTAAACGCTGATGGCATCGTTTTTAGGGATGTTTTTCTGTTCGGCAAGTTGTTGGGCCGAGAATAAGGGGGCTTGTTCGGCAAATGCGCCGCCGGTTTCGTGTTTGAAGTAGGCGGCGAGGTCTTGTTTGATGAGGGCTTGGGTCAGCAGTTTTTCGCCTTCGGTCAGGCGGTGTGCAAAGCCGTGTGTTTTGGGGGCGGATGCGGCATCCGTGGTCTTGGTGTCCGGTGTGCAGGCGCTCAGGAGTAAAAGCAGGGGAAGGATGTATTTCATGGTTGGTCTCTCAACAGGCCGTCTGAACCTATGGTTTCAAACGGTCAGCGTTGTTTATCGATAACGATAAACCCGGCGGGGATAAACGGGATAGGCCGGGTAATTGCGGACGGGTTTGCTGTCTTGATAGATGACGGTCGTCCCGGGCGGGGCGTTGATGGTCACGGTTTTGTTGACGGTGGTTTGCGAGTGGACGGGCAGGTCTAAGACGGCGGTGCGTCCATACGGGGTCTCGGTATAGATGCATGCGCTTAGAAAGAGGGTGATGCTCAGGGCCAATGCCTTCATGTTTCAGACGGCCTTATTTGAGCAGGTTTTTCAAGGCCAAGCGTACGCCTTCGCCGACTTCCGTGCCTTTGGGAATGCCTTTGGTGGCGGCTTTGGCTTCGCGTTCGTTATAACCGAGGGCAAGCAGGGTGTTGATGATGTCTTGGCTTTCGTCGGCAACGGCATCAGAGACAAACAGGCCGTCTGAAACGGTATGGGACACGAGTTTGCCGCGCAGTTCTAACACCATGCGTTCGGCGGTTTTCTTGCCGATGCCGGGGGCGGAGGAGAGGCGTTTGACGTCTTCTTCGGCGATGGCTTGCGCCAGCTCGTCGGCATTCATGGCAGACAAAATGCCCAATGCGGTTTTGGCACCGATGCCGCTGACTTTGACCAGTTGGCGGAAGGTGGCGCGTTCCTCGGCTGAGGCGAAACCAAACAGCAAATGCGCGTCTTCGCGGACGACAAGCTGGGTGTAGAGATGGACGGTTTCGCCAACGGGGGGCAGGTTGTAGAAAGTCTGCATGGAAACGTCGGCTTCATAACCGACGCCGTTGACGTCGATAACGACCTGCGGCGGATTTTTCTCAATCAATTTGCCTGTAAGCCTGCTGATCATGGTGCTCCCCTGTGATTAAAAAAGGCCGTCTGAAACCTTGCAATCGGGTTTCAGACGGCCTTGTATTGTATCAAACTTCAGCGGTAACGCGGACGAAATCAGATGGCGGATGCCAGGTTTAGATGACGGGCGCGTTCGCCTGCTTCGGCGGCACGTTCTTGGCTGCTGAACGGACCCATTTTGACAACGTATTCGTAGTTGCGTTTTTCAAGCGTGATTTTGCTGTCGGATGGTAGGTTTTGTGCGGCTTGGTTCAAATAAGCCTGTGCTTCGCGTTGGGTACCGAAGGATTTCAAATCAACAAAAAATTCTTTGTTGTTTGGGGAAATAATGGTTTGAGCGGCGGTTTGGCCGGGGATGATTTGCTCAACTTTGACGTTGGCCGTGCCTTGGTTGATGAAACCCAATTGTTGGGCGGCGGCTTTGGAAACATCGATGACGCGGTTGCCGTGGAAAGGGCCGCGGTCGTTGACGCGGACGATGACGCTTTTGCCGTTTTGCATATTGGTCACGCGTGCGTAGCTGGGAATAGGGAGGGTTTTGTGGGCGGCGGAGAGGGCGTTCATATTGTAACGCTCGCCGCTGGAAGTTTTACGGCCGTGGAATTGGTTGCCGTACCATGAGGCTTTGCCGGTTTGGCTGAAAGAGGAAACTTTGGTCAGCGGCGTGTAGCGTTTGCCGGCAACTTTGTAACTGCGGTTGGCAGAAGGATGCAGTTTTTCGACTCGAACCACGCTGTCGGCAACAGCGGCATTGATGGAAAGGACGCCGATGGTGGCGGCGGCTAAGGAAAGGAGGGTTTTTTTAGTAAAAGTCAAAACGGGTTCCGTTCTTGAGTTGATAACGCAGCGGTTTCAGACGGCCTGTTATACGCCGCCGGCAAAACCGTTTTGTCGCCATGCTTCAAACAGAATAACGGCGACAGTATTGGAAAGATTCATGCTCCTGCTGTCGGGCATCATCGGCAGGCGGATTTTTTGTCCAGCAGGCAGGCTGTCGAGAACTTCGGCAGGCAGGCCGCGCGTTTCGGGACCAAACAGCAACACGTCGCCTTCGCGGAAGGAAACTTCGTCGGGGCGGGTAGAGCCTTTGGTGGTCAGCGCGAAAATACGGCGGCCTTCAAGGGCCTTGAGGCAATCATCGAAATTCTCATGTACCGTCAGTTTGGCAAACTCGTGATAATCCAAACCCGCGCGTTTCATTTTGGACGAATCCAGAGGGAAACCAAGCGGCTTGACCAAGTGCAAATCGGCACCGGTATTGGCGCACAGGCGGATGATATTGCCCGTATTGGGCGGGATTTCAGGTTGGTACAAAACTATGGTAAACATATAAATCAATCACTTATAGAGTGGCATAATGCCGAAATGTTCCATGGGTGTCAAAAACTTTAAGCTATTTTTTCATTGGCGGCCGCGCCAAGCTCCAGCAAAAAATCTTACCTGCGCCTGATTTTTTCAGCGTTTTCGCCAATTCGTCCAAAGTCGAGCCGGTGGTGAAGACATCATCAATTAACAGAATATTACACGCCTTCGGCAATTCGGTTTTGATTTTAAATGCATTCTTGATATTTCGCCGACGTTCGTCGCTTTTCAGCGTACTTTGAGGCTCGCCGTGCCGTCTGAAAACCGCGTGGCGCGGCAGTAGCGTCCAGCCGTAGCGTTTCGCCAAAATATCCGTCAACGCCTCGCTTTGGTTGAATCCGCGCTTGAGCCGCCGCTCTTTGCTCAAAGGCATGGGCAGGACGAAATCGAAGTGTTCCGTCGTCAGCCAGTCCGGTGCGTTTTGGCTCATCAAATCCGCCAACGGACGGCTCATACCTAAATCCGCCAAGTGTTTCAGCTCGCGTATCATGCTGCTGACGGGCGGTTCGTAATACAGCGAGGCCCACATTCTATCAAATGCGGGCGGCTTTTTCTGACAACTGCCGCACACTGCCCCATCCGCGACATGGCGGAAACACAAAGGGCAGCTTTGTGCCGCGTCGATAAAATATTCTGTCAAATCGTTTGCGCAGCCTCGGCAAAGGCCGTCTGAAACGGAATCGTGGCATAATACGCAACGTCGCGCATTGAGCTGTTTCAAACTGCGCCACCAAGAAAGAACATTCATGCCACACTCCGCCAAAAAAGTTTATCTGATACACGGTTGGGCGGCGAACCGCCATGTATTCGACGATTTGATACCGCGCCTGCCTGCCGATTGGGACGTCCGCGCGCTTGATTTGCCCGGACACGGCGATGCGCCTTTTACCGAGCCGTTTGATATTGCCGCCGTTGCCGAAGCCTTCGCCGGACAAATCGACACGCCGGCACACATTCTCGGCTGGTCGCTGGGCGGACTGGTTGCCCTGTATCTGACCGCGCTTTATCCCGACAAAATCCAATCGCTCTGCCTGACGGCAAGTTTTGCCCGATTGACTGCCGACACGGATTATCCCGAAGGCTTGGCGCAACCTGCCTTGGGCAAGATGGTCGGCGCATTTCAGCAGGATTATGCCAAACATATTAAACAGTTTCTACAACTGCAACTGCTGCATACGCCGCATTCAGGCGAAATCTTAAACCGGGTATTGCCCGATTTGGCGCGCTGTGGCACGCCCTCCGCCTTACAGGCCGCGCTTGAAGCGGTCAACCATGCCGATGCGCGTCCGCTGTTGTCGCTGATTCAAACGCCGTCATTGCTGGTGTTTGGACAGAAAGACGCCATCACGCCGCCGCGCATGGGCGAATATTTACACCGCTATTTGAGCAACAGCGAGCTGGTCCTTATTGACAAAGCCGCACACGCGCCCTTTTTAAGCCATGCCGACGAATTTGCCGAAACCTACCGCAATTTTGTCGAAAAGGCCGTCTGAAACAGACTTAAACCATAAAAACATTGCTGGGCAAAGCCCGCTGACACGACCCACCATGACCGAACAAGACAAACGCTGGCAGATTCACCGCCATCTCGCCCAAGACACCGACGAGCGCCTGCAACTGGTCCGCAATGCACCCAAACGCATCATGCTGATTGGTGCCGATGCCGACATCAGCCGCAGCCTGCTGGCCGCGCGTTATCCCGACGCCGTGTTTGAAGAATACGATCCGAATGCCGATTTTTTGAAAACCGCCGCCGCCACGCGCAAAGGTGGTTTCTGGCAGAAGCTGACCGGCAAAACCATCCCGCAGCATTGCCAAGCCCTGACCGCGCCGTTGCCCGAAGCATCCGCCGATATGTTGTGGGCCAACCTCAGCCTCAGCCGCGCCGATGATATTTTGCCGGTATTGAAAAACTGGGCCGCTGCTTTGAAAACCGACGGATTATTGTTTTTCACACACTTTGGCCGCGACAGCCTGACCGAGCTGACAGGCCGTCTGAACCATGAAGGCATCGAATGCGAAGCGCCCACGTTGATTGATATGCACGATTTGGGCGATATGCTCGCCGACAACGGCTTTTACGATCCGGTAACCGATACGGCCAAGCTTGAGCTGAGCTATAAAAAAGCCGGGACGTTTTGGCAGGACATGGAAACCTTGGGATTATGGAACGCGTTGAAGTTCAGCAATCCGCAAGCGGCCAAGGAATGTGTGGATCAGATTTTTGCCAACGAAGGCCGTCTGAACATCACGCTTGAAACCGTATACGGCCATGCCGTGAAAAAATTGGTGTTGCCTCAAGGGGAGAATGTGGTGCAGTTTTTCCCGAAAAGGCAGGGCTAGTTTGGCGGTTGTGCTGGTAGGGTTTACGCCGCGATTGCGTGTTGTCGAATGCGGTTTGGCGTTTGTATCGATTGCCTGCGCTGATTAATATGTATGAAAAAGGCCGTCTGAAAACTTTTCAGACGGCCTTTTGTTTGATTCCAAATTAAGCCTGTTTGGCAGCCCATTCGGCCGGAGTGGCGGCAACGGAAATCGACAGCGCGTGCAATTCGTTGCTTTCGAGTTGCGGCTTGAGACCGTCTTTAATCAGGCGGTGGCGGGCGAGGCGGGCTTTGCCTTCAAATGAGGAGGAAACGATTACGGCGAAGAAGTGATGGCCGTCGCCTTCGACTTCGACGTGTTCGCAAGGGGTAACGCCTTCAATCAGGGTTTTGACTTGTTCGGGTAAAAGCATGGGGGTTCCTTGGGAAATGGTTTGCTTGTAAAAGAGGGCATTATACCGAATCTTGATAAAAACAGGCCGTCTGAAAAACCAAACTTCGGGTTTCAGACGGCCTCGGCCTTTGGAAGCGTCAAATGCTTATTCGTACACTTTCAGCAGCTCGACTTCAAAAATCAAAGTTGCGTGCGGAGGAATCACGCCGCCGGCACCGTGTGCGCCGTAGCCCATTTCGGAAGGAATGGTCAGCTTGCGTTTGCCGCCTTCTTTCATGCCGCCGAAGCCTTCGTCCCAACCTTTAATCACTTGGCCGACGCCCAGAGTGATGGTCAGCGGTTGACGGCGGTCGAGGCTGGAGTCGAATTTGGTACCGTCTTCCAACCAGCCGGTGTAATGTACGGTGATTTCTTTGCCTTTGACGGCTTCTTTGCCGTGGCCTTCTTGCAAGTCTTCAATAATCAGGCTCATGATGTTCCTTTCGGATGTATGGTGAAAATCGGTTCAAGATTACCATATTGTGTGGAATCGTGAAACAAATGCGCCCATATGGCCGGCAACAAAAAGGCCGTCTGAAACGGATTTTCAGACGGCCTTGTTTTATGCTAAACCTTATTTGTTGTCAGGTTGGGATTTGACATCGTGGGAGACGGGCAGCTCAGGCATGGTTCGGGCAGACTCTGGAACATTGCCGGAGAGGGCTTTCAAGAAGGCAACGATGTTTTCAGTGTCTTCCGGAGCCAAGGTTTTACCCAATTGCGCTTTCGCCATGATGTTGACGGCTTTATCCAGTTCCCAAACGCTGCCGTTGTGGAAGTATGGGTAGGTGCGTTCGACGTTTCTCAAGCCGGGAACGCGGAAGAAGAATTCGTCTTCGGCTTTTTTGGTTACGTCCGCACGGCCTTTGTCGTGTTTAGGATCGTCGATGTGTTTCCAGTAAGGACCGTCCACCAAGCCGAATTTTTGGAACATGGTACCACCCAAGTTGACGCCGTTGTGACAAGCGATACAGCCGTTGTCCATAAATGCGCGTACGCCTTTGCGTTCTTGTTCGCTCAGGGCAGATACGTTGCCTTTCAGGTAGTCGTCCCAACGGGTCGGAGTCAGCAGGGTACGTTCAAACGCGCCCAATGCAGTGGTGATGTTTTTAAAGGAAACCGCGCCGTCTTCAGGGAATGCGGCTTTGAATTTTTCTTGGTATTCAGGGATACCGGCGATTTTGGCGGCGGCATCGGCTTCGGTCGCGTTGGCCATTTCAACCGGGTTGAGCAATGGGCCGCCGGCTTGTTCTTCCACATCGGCGGCACGGCCGTCCCAGAATTGGCTTCCCAACAAGGCGGCATTCAGGGCAGTCGGGGGGTTACGGGCGCCGAATTGGCTTTTGTGGCCCGCGCTGGTCGGCATGTTGTCTACGCCAGCAGTTGCCAAGTTGTGGCAGGAGTTACAGCTGACGGTGTTGCCTTTGGACAGGCGGGTTTCGTACCAAAGTTGTTGGCCGAGTTTGACCTGCTCTTCGGTAAACGGACGGATTTTTTGCATTTCGGCCGCATCAGGCAAAGGTTTGAACACGGTTTGCGCGCGTTCCAACAGGGCTTTGTCTTCGGCAGAAACATCGGCGGAATTTTGAGGGGCCGAAACAGCGGCGGTGCTTGCGGCAGCATCGGCAGCGCTCGCGGCAGAAGCCGCTTGAGGGGTTTCGGTTGTTTGAGCCGTTTTCTCGCCGCAGGCGGTCAACGCGGCAGAAACGGCCAAAGCCAAAGCGATTTGGTGGAGTTTTAAACGTGGCATAGGAGGGTTCCTTTGTTATGCGTTTGTTATGTCATGGATTGCTGATTGCACCAGCAATATGCCAACTATAAAAGATAAGGCGGTTTTAATTTTTGTTGTAAATCAACCTTTTAAATTTGATAAATTTTGAAAATATCACTGATAGGGAAATTTATACTATGGAACTTTTTTATTATTTATTTACAATTGCTTAGATAAATTAAGGCCGTCTGAAAAAATAAAATTCAGACGGCCTTTTAGTTTTTATTGATTACGTCCGTTATTCTATTTTAAAAAATCTTAATAAATATGGGGTTATTAAAAAATAAAAATAATTTGCGTTATTAAGCATAAAGCGTTATAAATGCGTTAATAAATGAACGTTTCACTTTAGAGTTTTTTTTATGCTGATTGCTTTATTGATTATGCTGCGTGAGGGCATCGAAGCCGCCCTGATCGTCGGTATTGTTGCCAGTTTTTTGAAACAGTCGGGACACAGCGAGCTGATGCCGAAGGTTTGGCTGGGCGTGTTTTTGGCTTCGGTCATGTGTTTGGGTATTGGTTACGGCATTCATTCCGCTACTGGCGAGATTCCGCAAAAAGAACAGGAATTGATGGTCGGCGTCATCGGCCTGGTGGCCGTGGCCATGCTGACGTACATGATTTTGTGGATGAAAAAGGCCGCACGTTCGATGAAACAGCATCTTCAGGATTCTGTTCAATCGGCCTTGAACCGCGGCAGCGGCCAGGGTTGGGCCTTGGTCGGCATGGCGTTTTTGGCTGTGGCGCGCGAAGGTTTGGAGAGCGTGTTTTTCCTGCTTGCCGTGTTCCAGCAAAGCCCGACGTGGTCTATGCCGATAGGCGCGGTGTTGGGGCTGTTGGTGGCGGTTGTCATCGGTACGCTGATTTATCAGGGCGGTATGCGCCTGAACTTGGCGAAGTTTTTCCGTTGGACGGGCGCGTTTCTGATTGTGGTGGCGGCCGGTCTGCTGGCCGGTTCGTTTCGCGCGCTGCATGAGGCCGGCGTATGGAATGTGATGCAGGACATCGCTTTCGACACATCGAAATATTTGCATGAAGACAGCCCTTTAGGCGTGCTGCTCGGCGGTTTCTTCGGTTATACCGACCACCCGACCGAAGGCGAAGTCCTGATTTGGCTGCTGTATCTGGTTCCCGTCATGATTTGGTTTTTGCGCGGCAGTGCGCCGGCAAAAACGTTAACTAAATAAAAAGGAAGTAAAATGAAAAAATTCAATCTGACTGCTTTGTCCGTAATGTTGGCTCTGGGTTTGACCGCGTGTCAGCCGCCTGAAGCCGAAAAAGCCGCGCCTGCCGCTTCAGGCGCATCCGCTGCCGCTAATGCCGACGGTTCGGTCAATATCGGCGTGAACGATACTGCCTGCGAACCGATGGAATTGACCGTCCCCAGCGGCCAAGTCGTGTTCAACATCAAAAACGACAGCGGCCGCAAGCTGGAATGGGAAATCCTGAAAGGCGTGATGGTGGTGGACGAGCGTGAAAACATCGCCCCGGGTTTATCCGACAAAATGACCGTTACCCTGCTGCCGGGCGAATATGAAATGACTTGCGGCCTGTTGACCAATCCGCGCGGTAAGCTGATTGTTACCGACAGCGGCTTCAAAGATACTGCCAACGAAGCGGATTTGGAAAAACTGTCCCAACCGCTCGCCGACTATAAAGCTTACGTTCAAGGCGAGGTTAAAGAGCTGGTGGCGAAAACCAAAACCTTTACCGAAGCCGTTAAAGCCGGCGACATTGAAAAGGCCAAATCCCTGTTTGCCGCCACCCGCGTCCATTACGAACGTATCGAACCGATTGCCGAGCTTTTCAGCGAACTCGACCCCGTCATCGATGCGCGTGAAGACGACTTCAAAGACGGTGCGAAAGATGCCGGATTTACCGGCTTCCACCGTATCGAACACGCCCTTTGGGTAGAAAAAGACGTATCCGGCGTGAAGGAAATTGCAGCCAAACTGATGACCGATGTCGAAGCACTACAAAAAGAAATCGACGCATTGGCATTCCCTCCGGGTAAGGTGGTCGGCGGCGCGTCCGAACTGATTGAAGAAGTGGCCGGCAGCAAAATCAGCGGCGAAGAAGACCGTTACAGCCATACCGACTTGAGCGACTTCCAAGCCAATGTGGAAGGCTCCAAAAAAATCGTTGATTTGTTCCGTCCGCTGATCGAAGCCAAAGACAAAGCGTTGTTGGAAAAAACCGATGCCAACTTCAAACAGGTTGAAGACATTTTGGCGAAATACAAAACCCCGAACGGTTTCGAGCTGTATGACAAACTGAGCGAAGAAGACCGCAAAGCCCTGCAGGCGCCGATTAATGCCTTGGCAGAAGACTTGGCCAAACTGCGCGGTATTTTGGGTTTGAAATAAGATAACGCGTTTTCAGACGGCCTTTGGATATTGAAAGGCCGTCTGAATCTTATTGACGCCCACACAAAATATGCTTGAAAACCGACCTTACTTCACACGATTGCAATCTTTCCGTTCCCTGCCAAGGAGCAGACCATGAGCCAAAACAAACAACCGGCACAACCCGAAAAACGAACCCTTTTCAAAACTGCCCTTGCCGCCGGTGCCATCGGCGTTGCTGGTTATTTTGCCGGTAAAAAACAAGGCGAAGCCGCCGCCGAGACCCAAAACAACCAACATTCCGAGCTGGCCTATCCGTGTTACGGCGAGCATCAGGCAGGCATCGTCACGCCACACCAGCTCTTCGGCATCATGTGTGCCTTTGACGTTACCGCCAAAGACGCCAAACAACTTGAAAACCTGTTCCGCGCCCTGACCGCCCGCATCGAATTCCTCACCCAAGGCGGCGAATACCAAGACGGCGACGACAAACTCCCGCCTGCAGGCAGCGGCATCCTCGGCAAACAATTCCGTCCCGACGGGCTGACGGTTACCGTCGGCGTCGGCAGCAGCCTCTTTGACGACCGCTTCGGCCTCAAAGACAAAAAGCCGAAACACCTGCAGGAAATGCGCGATTTCCCCAACGACAAACTCCAAAAATCTTGGTGCGACGGCGACCTCAGCCTGCAAATTTGCGCATTCTCCCCCGAAACCTGCCAAGCCGCCCTGCGCGACATCATCAAAAACACCGCCCAGTTTGCCGTCATCCGCTGGAGCATAGACGGTTGGCTCCCTAAAGCCGAACCCGGCGCCATTGCCGCGCGCAACCTTTTAGGTTTCCGCGACGGCTCAGGCAATCCCAAAGTCGAAGATCCCAAAGTCGCCGATCAAGTTCTGTGGACGGGCGTTGCCGCCAACAGCTTGGACGAACCGGCATGGGCGAAAAACGGCAGCTATCAGGCCGTCCGCCTCATCCGCCACTTTGTCGAATTTTGGGACCGCACCCCGATGCAGGAACAAACCGATATTTTCGGCCGGCGCAAATACAGCGGTGCGCCCATGGACGGTAAAAAAGAAGGCGACACCGCCGATTTCGCCAAAGACGCCGACGGCAAAATCACGCCCAAAGACAGCCATATGCGCCTTGCCAATCCGCGCGATCCTGAGTTCATGAAAAAACACCTGCTCTACCGCCGCGCCTTCAACTACTCGCGCGGCCTAGCCGCCAACGGCCAACTTGATGTCGGCTTGGTGTTCATCTGCTATCAGGCCAACCTTGCCGACGGCTTCATCTTCGTGCAAAACCTGCTCAACGGCGAGCCGCTGGAGGAATACATCAGCCCGTTTGGCGGCGGCTATTTCTTCGTCCTGCCGGGTGTCGAAAAAGGCAGCTTCCTCGGCAAAGAGCTTTTGGGCGTATAAATCCGCCGATGGTTTGAATAGATAAAAAGGCCGTCTGAAACCTGATTTCCAGATTTCAGACGGCCTTTTTAGTTAAGAAAGCATCAGTCCATGTGATTGGGATTGCACCATTTGTTTTTGTTTCGCCTCATATTCAAAATTTTGTGCGGTCTCCTGTATTTTGGTTAAACTTTCTTCGATGGGTGTAGTTGCAGCTATTTTCATATTCGCAGAAGCTGTTATCAACCCAGGATCTTTGTGTCCGATAGATATTTCCCCATTATCTTTAATATTGATTAAAGACACGCCCTGCATTTTGTTTGCATAGCCTGCTGAGGTTAATGACATAGCAATTTTATCTACATCATTTGTATCATAGGCAATATTTTTCTTATCACAGAAGTCAGTAAAAGCCTGTTTACACTGGTGGAAGATGGTCTGGGCAGTTTTAGGCATATCGTTGATTTGTAGAATATTCCCATCAATACCAGCCTGTGCGTATCGATATTGTTGTTCGTGTTGATTTTCACTGATAAGCCACTGTATAGGAGTACGTTTAGGCATCGCCCTTTTGATGGTTTGGTTCAAGTCGCTATTGGGAATCTGATTAGAAATCTTGTCAAACTCTTCTATATTAGGCAATACTCGTATAGTTCCTTCGTAAGAATTATTAATGGTTCTACCTACCTCCACCCCCTCATAATGATGGATGTATTCTTTACCCTTGTATATTCCACTACGATAGAGGGCTGTAAAAGTGAAGTCGATACAACTGTTGGTAGCCCAGTTGTATACTTCTTTATTAAAACCGTAGTTTTGGGGGTATTCGCCAAAATTCTGTAAGGCCATATATTGTTCTTTGGTAATCTCCATAGTTCGTTCATAAACTGGATTCAAGTATTCTTTGTGTTCCCCCTTTTGGACATCTCCTGGTTTGTCAGGGTGATACCAATGGTATTTATCAGTATCTAGGGGAGGGGCAAAACCGTATGAATCGATAGTATGACCTCCATCTTTGCTGATACCGTAGAACACATGGCCTGGTTGAGAAGTTTTTTGCTCACCATTTTCCATCCAAGGTTTTCCATCCTTAAATAAAGGGGTACCGGGTGCAGCTACATAGATGGTTAAAGTGTATCTGTTATCATCATTCATAAGACTTCCTTTTTATTTAAAGTTTACTTTGGGGTTCGTTCTGTACTGATATATACAGATAATTTAAGTTTTGGGTAGTCTGGAAATTTTTTCAATGACCTAATGGAAAGACGATAATATCCCCCTTCTTCTTGTATTAAAAAATATGCCATCTCATTTTTATGAACGCCGTACTTTTTATTGTCAAATATCCTTAATGGAGGAATGCTGGAGGCTAAATCAGCAGTAAACTGAGTTAGTTCTCTTTGAAAACGGGGGACTGTTCCATTTTTATTTTTGTTTTTATATTGAAGTAAATCAGGATAATATATCCATTCATTACTTAAACCAATTTTAGTTTCTATATTGTTACTATCAAAATGAGATAGATTGGCTTCAAACTGCAACATTTTATTTTTAATTAAAATATCATTCGTATCTAGGCCTTTTGAAGCATCATAATATTTGTTATCATCAATTGGATACATTGTCATAATATAGATAACATAATTAGTTTCAGGTGCTTTTGGCTTTTTATTCAATTTAAAATAAAACACTTGCTCCTTTTTGGGGTCGATAATTAAAGGTTGTTCGAATGGTATTTCGTATACGGGATGTCCATTAATCTCTTTAGGTCCATTTTTGTATGGATCATTATATTGGGAACAGGCACTTAAAAAAGTTGCAAAAAAGCCTAAAAGAGCTAGTGTATATTTTTTTGTTTTGTTCATTATTTTTCCTTTATATTTTCGGTTGATAGTAAAAAATATGATTAAGTATATACCATTAAAGTTTTAAATATCTTAATTTATGAAAGGCCGTCTGAAACCTGATTTCCAGATTTCAGACGGCCTGTGTTTTTGCTATCAAACCAAATGTTCCGCCAAGAAAGCCAATGCGTATTCGACGGCTTGCGCCCTTACTGCTTCGCGGTCGCCTGTGAAAAGCGCGGTTTGCTCAAACGAGCCTTCGGGCGTGGCCAGGCCGAACCAGACTGTGCCGACCGGTTTGGCCGCGCTGCCGCCGCCGGGGCCGGCGATGCCGGAAATACTCAAGGCGTAATCGGCTTGCGCGACGGCCTTTGCGCCGCGTGCCATTTCATAGACGGTCTCGCGGCTGACCGCACCGTGTTTCAGCAAGGTATCGGGCATGACGCCGAGGCGGTCTTGTTTGGCTTGGTTGCTGTATGTGACGAAGCTTTGGTGAAACCACTGCGAGCTGCCGGAGAGGGAAGTCAGCGCACCTGCAAGCAGGCCGCCGGTGCAGGACTCGGCGCAGGTAACGGTTTGGCGGCGGCTGGTCAGGTGTTCGGCGATGGTTTGCAGATGGGACATGGCGGCTCCTTATGGAAAAGGGTGAGATTTAGGTGAGAGTTTAACCTGCTTATGTTTCAGAGAGGCTTAAGATGTAAGAAATTCTAGCGTTTTTTTTGGGGGCTGACGTAGATTAGCTCTAAATTCCACACCAATCCCGCAGAATTTTTAGCTGCCGGGACGGTGTGCCGAAGTTAAATCGAAATTCGCATTCTTTCAAGAACAGCGGGAAAGATTTGCGATCGATTCCATTGTATTTTCGCAAGACACGTTTTGCCTGATTCCAAAAATTCTCAATGCCATTAATGTGGTTCTGACGGTCGGCAAATTCCTTGGAATGGTTGATACGGTAATGGATGAAACCGCTCACGTCCAACTTGTCGTAGCTGCTCAGGCTATCCGTGTAAACAATACTGTCCGGCATGATTTTCTTTTTGATGACAGGGAATAACGTTTCAGACTTGGCATTATCCACCACAACGGTATAGACCCGTCCGTTGCGTTTCAGAATGCCGAAGACAACCACTTTTCCTGCCGCACCGCGATCACGTCTGCCTTTACGCCGTCCGCCGAAATAGCTTTCGTCCAGCTCGACAGGGCCCTCGAAAACCTCATCGGCAGCCAAGGCCAAATGATAGTTTATAACCGTGCGGATTTTACGGTAGAACAGTGCTGCTGAATTGGGATGGATACCCAAAATATCGGCCGCAGAACGGGCGGTAACTTCCAGCACAAAAAAACGGAGCAGTTCTTTCTGTACTTTTTTTCTTTAATTTGCAGTGTGTTATCTTCATATTTCGAGGGTAACATATCTGCTAATCTAGTACAGCCCCTTTTATTAACCTGCTATGTAAATAATGCTTTGTTTTCTTAAACCTATTTCCTTTTTTTGAAGACCTAATAGAAGCTATGACAATTTATGCCAACAAAGGCTACGACAGTATGGAAAACCAGCAATATTTGGAAGAGGATTACTTACAAGATAGCATTATACGTAAAGCCCTCTGAAGGTAGGTTTGTTTGAACTTACTGAAAACCGTCCATAAGCTAGTACGCCTATTTACGCCTAAAAAACGATCCGAATACCTAATGATTAGGTATCCGAAGAAGGAAAGGATAATTTTGGGAAAATAAAGGAAGATTTTAGAACGAAAACAGCCGAAATCCTGTGTTTGGGATTCGGCTGTCGGATAAAGAGTTTTTTGCAAAGGCTCTGCCTGTTAACGGCTTTCAACAAGTTTAAACACATCTACCTTCAGAGAGCATTTACACATAATGCCTTCTGTAACTGGTTGTTCTTCCTAATTCGGCCTTTTGTTTACTCAGGCAAATTAAATATCGTATGTGGTTGAAGCGGTATCGCCGCCCTTACCTGTCCAGTTGGTATGGAAGAACTCGCCGCGCGGTTTGTCGGTACGCTCGTAAGTGTGCGCGCCGAAGTAGTCGCGTTGGGCTTGCAACAAGTTGGCAGGCAGGCTCGCGGAAGTGTAGCCGTCAAGGAAGGTAATGGCGGAAGCCATGCAAGGCATCGGAATGCTACATTCGATCGCTTTGGCAACGATTTTGCGCCATGCAGGCAGACAGGTTTCCAATACGCCTTTGAAATAAGGATCGGAACCCAAGAAGACTAAATCAGGATTGGCTTCGTATGCGTCGCGGATGTTGCCCAAGAACGCGCTGCGGATGATGCAGCCTTCACGCCACAAGAGGGCGGTGTTGCCGTAATTCAATGCCCAATCGTTGTTTTCGCTGGCTTCGCGGATCAGCATAAAGCCTTGTGCATAAGAAATGATTTTGGATGCCAACAGGGCTTGGCGCAAAGCATCTACCCATGCGGCTTTATCGCCTTCAATCGGGATAATGGTTTTGCCAAACAGGCTGTTTGCTTGGATGCGTTGGTCTTTAAACGCGGACACGCAACGTGCAAACACGGCTTCGGAAATCAGTGTCAACGGGATACCCAAATCGAGGGCATTGATGCCGGTCCATTTACCTGTACCTTTTTGACCTGCGGTATCAAGGATTTTTTCGACCAAAGGTTCGCCGTTTTCATCTCTGTAACCCAAAATCGCGGCGGTAATTTCAACCAGATAAGAATTCAGTTCGGTTTGGTTCCATTCGCTGAAAATGCGGTGCATTTCGTCGTAGCTCAGACCCAAGCCGTCTTTCATGAATTGGTACGCTTCGCAAATCAACTGCATATCGCCGTATTCGATGCCGTTGTGCACCATTTTGACGAAGTGGCCCGCACCATCGCGGCCAACCCAGTCGCAACAAGGCTCGCCTTGAGGCGTTTTGGCGGAGATGGCTTGGAAAATCGGTTTGACGGCAGGCCATGCGGCTTCATCGCCGCCAGGCATGATAGATGGGCCGTGACGCGCGCCTTCTTCGCCACCAGATACGCCGGCACCGATAAAGCGGATGCCTTTTGCCGCCAGCTCGTGTGTACGGCGGGTGGAATCAGGATAGTTGGCATTGCCGCCGTCAATAATGATGTCGCCTTCGTCCAAAAGCGGAACGAGTTGCTCGATAAAATCGTCAACAACAGAACCAGCGCGTACCATCATCATGATTTTACGTGGTTTCTCTAATTTATCAACCAGATCTTGCAGTGAATATGCGCCGATAATATTGGTATTTTTGGCTGCGCCGTTTAAAAAATCATCTACTTTGCTAGTCGTCCGGTTGTATGCAACAACTTTAAAGCCGTTGTCGTTCATGTTGAGAATCAGGTTTTGCCCCATTACGGCAAGGCCGATAACGCCAATGTCGCCTTTCATTTGGTGAAACTCCATTATTGATTAAATTTATCAAGCGTAACTCTAGCTGATTTACAACTTTTTAACAATCCTTAACTTTTTAATTTTTTGAAAAGATGCCTTTACGTTTCAGACGGCCTTTACCTTTGGGAAAACAAACTATAAATTAGATTTTAAATAATAAATAGAAGATGATATTGAGTGCTGCCACAGCTTGTTGATAACTTTGATTAAAACAATTTTTCAAATACTTAGCTGATATTTTTTGATGAGGATAAAGTATGGTCGGCCTTGTTTGTAGGTGTGGATAAATTTTTTCTGCTGCTCCATTCTGTGGGTAACTTTTTGCCTGTGCACAATCTTAGCTTGTTTTATACTTCTCCAATCGGAACTGATTGACTAGAGAAATAGTCAAATGGTTTTTTATTTCAAACTATTTTCATATTTCCTTTTGTTTAAGCTGGGAAAAGGCCGTCTGAAAATATTTCAATAAGGGTGTACATATGAAGTTTTCCTTTAGTATTAACCTGTTATCCGTTTTTATTTTGGCCGCTTGTGCGCAACGGCCGGTTCAAAAGCCTCAAGTTGCCCTGCCCTCCGTATCTGTGGATAACCATGCGCCGGAGCAAGGAACAGGGCTGACGGAGCAGAAGTTAATCCGTGCCAAGCATTATATGGCGGCGTCTGCCAATCCGCTGGCAACTGAAGCCGGTTATGAAATTTTGAAGCGCGGCGGCAGTGCGATAGATGCGATGATTGCCATGCAGACAACTTTGGGACTGGTTGAGCCGCAGTCTTCCGGATTGGGCGGCGGTGCGTTTTTGGTGTATTGGGACAATAAGGCGAAAAAGCTGACGACGTTTGATGCCCGTGAAACGGCGCCGAAAGCGGCAACGCCAGAACTTTTCTTAGACGAAAACGGCAAACCGATGGGCTTTATGAAAGCTGTGGTCGGCGGCCGTTCGGTCGGTGTGCCGGGGATTCCGAAGCTGCTCGAAGATGTCCACAAGCGTTACGGAAAATTGCCGTGGGCAAGTTTGTTTGAAAAACCGATTACTTTGGCGGAACAGGGTTTTGCTGTTTCTCCGCGTATGGCGAAATCCATCGAACAAAATTTGGAACCCTTGCAACGTTATCCGCAAACTGCTGCCTATTTCTTACCCGACGGCAAACCTTTGGCTGCGGGAACAGTTTTGAAAAATCCTGAATTTGCGCGTTCTGTGCGCCTGTTGGCGGAAAAAGGCAGTGCGCCGTTTTATCAGGGAATGCAGGCGCAGAATATTGTTCGTGCCGTTACCAGTGCTGTGGATAATCCTGGCAAAATCAGCATGGCGGATTTGAAAAACTATCAAGTTATCGAGCGTAAGCCGGTTTGTGCGCCGTATCGTGAATATGAAGTTTGCGGTATGGGCGCGCCAAGTTCGGGCGCGATTGCTTTGGGGCAGATTTTGGGCGTATTGCAAAATCAGAATATGAAGGCGTTGGGCGCGGAAAATATCCACAGTTGGCGCTGGATAGGCGATGCGTCGCGGATTGCTTTTGCCGACCGTGATTATTATGTCGGCGATCCTGCGTTTGTGAATGTTCCGACCCATGCCATGATTTCTCAGGCTTATTTGAAACCGCGTGCCGAAAAAATCCGCAAGGCTGACAAGGCATTGGAAACTATTCAGGCAGGCAAGTTTGGCAAGGTATACGCGCAAGGCATGGCGGTCGAGCTACCGTCCACCAGTCATTTGGTGGTTGTGGATAAAGACGGCAACGTCGTATCGATGACGACTTCGATTGAAAACGCGTTCGGTTCGGGGCTGATGGCAAACGGCTATCTGCTCAACAACGAATTAACCGATTTTGCCTTCAATCCTGTCGGAGAGGACGGTAAAACGGTGGCCAACAGCGTGGCAGGCGGCAAACGCCCGCGTTCTTCGATGGCGCCGACCATTGTGATGAAAGACGGAAAACCTTATATGGCGGTCGGTTCGCCGGGCGGCAGCCGCATTATCGGTTTCGTTGCTAAAACGTTGGTGGCACATATCGACTGGGGTATGGACATTCAGACGGCAATTTCACTGCCGAATATGCTCAATCGCGGCAGCCAGTATGAGATCGAGGAAAAAACCGCTGCAGCGGATAAAGCGGCTGCGTTGGAAAAACTGGGCTACAAAGTCCAAATCCGTGATTTGAATTCCGGCGTGCAAGGCATTGTGATCGGCAAAGACGGTTTGCTCGGAGGCGCCGACCCGCGCCGTGAAGGCAAGGTCATGGGCGATTGATATTGTCGGTTTGACATGAAAAAGGCCGTCTGAAACCAAATTCAGACGGCCTTTTTAGTTTTGGAAAATATATGGATAAGATGTGTATAAGAATAACGTTAAATTTTAATATTTTTATTTTTCAATAGGATAAAATGGATGAATATGTGGATAATTACTTGTGGAAAACAACATGATTTAGGCCGTCTGAACCTTTCAGACGGCCTTTTTATTGAACTGTTTTATCTATTTTCTATCAGGCTGCCGGCAGCTCGTGAAAAGCACTGGGCAAGTCTTCGTCATCGGCAAACTCAACCCATTCGTAAGCGCTTTCATCTGCCAAAACAGCACGCAACAGCGCATTATTGATGGCATGTCCTGATTTGTAACCTTCAAATGCACCGATAATCGGATGGCCGACAATGTACAAATCGCCAATCGCATCCAGGATTTTGTGGCGGACAAATTCATCGGGATAGCGCAAACCTTCCGGATTCAAAACGTCCATGTCGTCAATCACGATGGCGTTGTTCAAATTGCCGCCCAGTCCGAGATTGTGGGCGCGCATCATTTCTACTTCGTGCATAAAGCCGAAGGTACGGGCGCGGGCAATCTCATCGATATAGGATTTTCCTGCAAAATCAATTTCGAAAGTAGGTGCGCTGCGGTTGAATACGGGATGGTCAAATTCGATGGTTAAAGTAACTTTAAAGCCGTCATAAGGCGTAAAGCGCACCCATTTTCCGGTTTCTTTGATTTCAACGGGTTTGAGGATTCTCAAAAAACGTTTTTGGGCTTTTTGATCCACCACGCCTGCATCTTGTAAAAGGTAAATAAACGGTAGGCTGGATCCGTCCATAATCGGAATTTCAGGCGCGTTCAATTCAATCAAGGCATTATCAATGCCGTAGGCAGACAGAGCCGACATAATGTGTTCAATCGTGCCGATGCGCACGCCTTTATCGGTAACGATGGTTGAAGAGAGGCGGGTATCGTTGATCAAATAAGGATTCAATTTGATTACTTCACCCATTTCCCCACTTAAATCAGTACGGCGGAACGAAATACCGCTGTTTTCTTCGGCAGGATGCAAAGTCAGAGCGACCCTTTCGCCCGAATGCAGGCCAACGCCGGTAACGCTTACTGATTTGGCTAAAGTTCGTTGCAGCATAATTGCTTCCTTTAAAAAAGTCTGATGGGCAAATGATACGTTAAAAAGGAAAAAACAAGCCATCATTTTTAATAGTATTTGCCAATATGGATGTTTTGCGGGGGTGAATTTCAAAATTTTAATTATCCACAATAGTATGTGAAATTGAAGTGGGTAATTTGGTTTTTATCCACAGATAAATAGGGAAACTAAGATTCTATCCTTTTTTATTCCGGCATTCAGTTGGGGTTGGCCTCAAAGATAAAAAGTAACTATCAAATTGGTTTTAAAGAAAGTTATTGTGTTATCCACAGATGGTTTAGTTCTTCATCAAAATCATCATTTTAAAAATTAAAATATTATGATTTGAAGAAAACACTGAATGATCAACACAAAAATGGCAAAATATAAGAAATAGAACTAAGTTCATGATTTTCATAAACTTATGAAAATTTTAAGATTGGAAAATGGTTTTTATGAAATAAAATATCAAAAACCAGAACTAATCCGATTTGTCTGATATTTTCCTACAAACAAGAATTTCATGTTTTCTTTATTTAAATCAAACAACTTAAAACTAATCATCTGTAATCCTAGAAAGTAATTTTATTTCAGGATACAATGGCCTTACTGAAAAATTTTTCCCATTCCATCTAATAGGAGTAGCAAAATGAGTATTAAAGTAGCGATTAATGGTTTTGGCCGTATCGGTCGTCTGGCATTGCGTCAAATTGAAAAAGCTCAAGGTATCGAAGTCGTTGCTGTTAACGACTTGACTCCTGCCGATATGCTGCTGCACCTCTTTAAATACGACAGTACTCAAGGTCGCTTTGAAGGCTCTGCTGAATTGAAAGATGATGCGATTGTTGTTAACGGCAAAGAAATCAAAGTATTTGCCAATCCTAATCCTGAAGAATTGCCTTGGGGCGAGCTGGGTGTGGACGTTGTCCTCGAATGTACTGGTTTCTTTACCAACAAAACCAAAGCTGAAGCCCATATCCGTGCCGGTGCGCGCAAAGTTGTGATTTCCGCACCTGGCGGCAATGATGTGAAAACCGTTGTATACGGCGTAAACCAAGATATTTTGGACGGCAGCGAAACCGTCATCTCCGCCGCTTCTTGTACGACTAACTGTCTGGCTCCTATGGCTGCGGTATTGCAAAAAGAATTCGGTATTGTCGAAGGCTTGATGACCACCATCCACGCCTATACCGGCGACCAAAACACCCTTGACGCGCCACACCGCAAAGGCGACTTCCGCCGCGCCCGTGCCGCTGCCTTGAATATCGTACCGAACAGCACCGGTGCCGCTAAAGCCATCGGCTTGGTTATTCCTGAATTGAACGGCAAGCTTGATGGTTCTGCCCAACGTGTTCCCGTAGCCACCGGCTCTTTGACCGAACTGGTTTCTGTTCTTGAGCGTCCTGTGACCAAAGAAGAAATCAATGCCGCGATGAAAGCTGCGGCCAGCGAGTCTTACGGTTACACTGAAGATCAAATCGTTTCTTCCGACGTCATCGGTATTGAATACGGCTCACTCTTCGATGCCACTCAAACCCGCGTGATGACAGTAGGCGACAAACAATTGGTGAAAACTGTTGCTTGGTACGACAATGAAATGTCTTACACTTGCCAATTGGTTCGTACCTTGGAATTCTTTGCCAGCAAAATCTAAAGGATAACAGGCTGAATCAATCAGTCTGTGGATAACTCAAAGGCCGTCTGAACATTTCAGACGGCCTTTTGTTTGTAGAAAGATTCAATTTGTAATCAGATTTTGGATAGTTTAATCACTGTGGCACATTTGTTTTCTATCCTAAACTGCACTTCATAATCCGCAATATTCATCACATAAATCCGTTCGGGAATATCTTGGTAGGCAGGACGGGGATCTTGGGCAATGCTTTGCTCAATAAGATGTTTTTCTTCTGTGGATAAATGTTCCGCAAGTGTACTTTCTGCCCAGACTACGCTCAATTCTTCAGGTTTGCCGCTGACAAAGCCCGATGATGCGTCTGGTTTGGATTCGACAAACGGGATGTAGGGTTTGATATCCACTACCGGAGTACCGTCCAACAGGTCTGCGCCGCTGCAATAAATGCGGACAGGTTTGCCTGTTTCGATGCGTTCGAGTTTCAGCAGGGATAAACCGAGATGATTAGGGCGGTGTGGGCTGCGCGTGGCAAATACGCCCATTTTTTGTTTGCCTCCGAGCCGTGGCGGACGCACCATTTGTGCCCAACCTTCATCCAATACGCCGTGGAAAATAAAACTTATCCACACATAGTCGAAATCTTCCAAGCCCCGAACGCTGTCTGCGGTAAATTCAGGAGTGAGTTCAATACAAATTTCTGCCGCAGGAACCAAGCCGGGTTGGCGGGCAATGCCGAATTTTTGCTTGTAGGGGGAATAAACGGTTGCAATAGGCGTAATCGAATAGGACATAATTTGTGGATAAATATACTGTGCAAATTGTCATCATATCACAGATGTTTTCCCACATTTTGCAGTCGTAATTTGTTATAATACAAAGCATTTATTCCAAATGTCCGAACATGGGCAATAAATGCAAAATTTAAATTATTTAAAATAAAATCAATAGGTTATATTATTCCATGATTGTTTCTATCGATGTAGATGCACAAAAAACGTTTACGCCTTTGTGCCCGAAAGAATTGCCTGTTGCCGAAGGTCATCTGATTGCGGATGAACTCAATGCACAAGCTGCATTGGCGGATTTGCGCGTGATGACGAAAGATGCACATCATGCCGCGGCAAAATGGCTTGTGGATAATCCTGTTTATATGTTGAAACCGACGGGTTTGCCTGATGCGGATTTGACTTGGGTGGCGCATGCGATGGTTGGAACATATGGCTATGAATTGTTGGATGGCCTGCCTTCAGCCAAGGAATACGATTATTGTGTTTGGAAAGGCGTTGATCCTGAATTGCATCCTTACGGCGCATGTTTTCACGATATTGAAGAAAAACTCAGTACAGGTTTGATCGAATGGTTGCGCTGTCAAAATGCAGATACAGTTATTGTCGGCGGTTTGGCAACGGATTATTGTGTGAAGACAACGGTTTTACAGTTGCTTAAAGGCGGGGCTTGGAAAGTCATCGTCAATCAGGCGGCTTGCCGTGGCATTGCTCCGGAAACGGTTGAATCTGCATGGCAGGAAATGCGTTCCGCCGGGGCTATTATTTTAAAAAACGCTGAAGAAATAAAAAAACACATTAATAATCAATAAAATATATTTTAAATCCTATTGTTTCACGTGAAACATCTTTCAAAATATGAAGATTTTACTTGTCCGCTTGTCCAGTATGGGCGATTTAATTCATACGTTGCCTGCAGTTGAAGATTTGGCGCGACAATGTCCTGAGGTAGAGCTCCATTGGCTGTGTGAGGTAGGGTTTGCAGATATTGCGCGCTTACATCCTTTTGTCAAAAAAGTTCATGTAATGAAATGGCGGCAATGGCGCAAGCACCTTTTTCAGGCTGAAACGTGGCGTGAAATAGGCCGTCTGAAAACGGATTTACAGGCTGAATCTTTTGATTTTGTTTTAGATAGTCAAGGACTGATTAAAAGCGCATGTTTTGCCAAAATGGCGAAATCCCCTATTTACGGTTTGGATAAACACAGCGCGCGTGAAAGTTTGGCTGCCCTTGCATACGGTAAAACATTTGCCGTGCCGAAAGGTAAAAATGCGGTCTGGCGAAACCGTGAATTATTCGCTCAAGTATTTGGTTATACAATGCCTGAAACGCAGGTGTTTGGTTTGTCGGTTCCTGAATCAGGCCGTCTGAAAAATGTGCAATCCCCCTATTACGTTGCTTTGCATGCAACCAGTCGCGACAGTAAATTATGGCCTGTAGAACACTGGCGTGCATTATTGAAAAAGTTGAATGAAGAACAACAATGCACCGTATATCTGCCGTGGGGAAATGAAACCGAAAAAATGCGTGCCGAACAGATTGCAAGCGATTTACCGTTTGCTTTCGTCTGCGACAAAATGAATTTATTACAGGCCGCATTTTTATTGAAAAACGCAGAAGGTATTATTGGCGTAGATACCGGACTACTGCATCTTGCCAATGCGTTGGAAAAGCCTGTTGTAGGAATTTATACAGATACAGATCCGGCCAAGACCGGCGTTCAAGTTTCGGCTTATGCAAAAAATTTAGGTGGTATTGCTCAAATCCCAAATGTTGACGAGGTTTATCAAACCTTGATGGATTGTGTTGCAGCATATGGTAAATAATTGCTGGGGAGTTGAATTTATTTTCTGAGTAAATGCTTTAGAAATGATATAATTCCGCTCTATTTACCAAGATTTATACAAATTTGGTTTTATCATATTGGTGAAAACCGAATTGGATTTTATATAAAGAATGTATCAAAAGCAGTATGCTAGATTTGATGGACATTCTTTTTAGGAGAATTGAATGAAAGCACTGGTCGCAGTAAAGCGCGTAGTGGACTATAACGTCAAAGTTCGTGTGAAAGCCGATGGTTCCGATGTGGATATCGGTAATGTCAAAATGTCGATGAACCCGTTTGATGAAATCGCGGTAGAAGAAGCTGTCCGTTTGAAAGAAGCCGGAAAAGTAAGCGAGATTGTTGCTGTTTCTCTTGGCGAGAAAAAATGCGAAGAAACGTTGCGTACTGCTTTGGCGATGGGTGCCGACCGTGCGGTTCATGTTGAGACTGATGCGAAGTTGGAGCCTTTGGCCATTGCGAAATTGCTGAAAGCTGTTGCGGATAAAGAAAATCCGCAAATTTTACTGCTGGGTAAACAGGCAATTGACGATGACGCCAACCAAGTTGCCCAAATGCTGGCTGCGTTGTTGAATGCGGCTCAAGGTACTTTTGCATCAAAAGTGCAAATTGAAGGCGAAGAAGCATTGGTAACCCGTGAAATTGACGGCGGCGAAGAGACTGTTGCATTGAAACTGCCTGCGGTCATCAGTGCAGATTTGCGTTTGAACGAACCACGCTTTGTCAAACTTCCTAATATCATGGCGGCAAAGAAAAAACCTTTAGAAAAATTGAGTCCTGCCGATTTGGCTGTGGATATTTCTCCGCGTTTGAATACCGTGAAATTTGCCGAACCTAAAGCACGTCAAGCCGGTGTGAAAGTGGCTGATGTTGCCGAGTTGGTTGAAAAGCTGAAAAACGAAGCCAAAGTGATCTAAGGAGTATGAAATGAGCGTATTGATTATTGCGGAACATAATAACCAACATTTGAATCCTGCCACTTTGCATGCGGTAACGGCTGCCGCCAAATTGGGTAATGTAGATTTATTGGTTGCCGGCAGTAATGCTGCTGCGGTGGTTGAAGAGGCGAAACAGGTTGCAGGCGTAGCGAAAGTTTTAGTAGCCGATTCGCCTTATTACGCTGAAGGTTTGGCAGAAGAATTAGCGCCTTTGGTTGTTAAACTGGCTGCGGATTACCGCTATGTGGCTGCGACTGCAACTGCGTTTGGTAAAAATCTGTTGCCCCGGGTTGCTGCCCTGTTGGATGTACCACAAGTTTCCGATTTAACCGAAGTTGTGGATAACTCGACATTTGTTCGTCCGATTTATGCCGGTAATGCATTTGAAACTATTCAATCCAATTCTGAAAAATTGGTACTGACTTTCCGTGCGACAGCATTTGATGCTGCCGGACCAGGCGGTAATACAGAAGTGGTCAATGTTGAGGCAACGCCTGCTCAAAACCTGAGCCGTTTCGTAAGTCGTCAACTTTCCCAGTCTGACCGCCCTGAATTGACTCAGGCAAAAGTGATTGTTTCCGGTGGCCGTGCATTGGGTAGTGCTGAAAAATTCAATGAAGTATTGACTCCTTTGGCGGATGCTTTGGGTGCGGCGATTGGTGCTTCCCGTGCGGCAGTGGATGCCGAGTATGCGCCAAACGATGCTCAAGTTGGTCAAACCGGTAAAGTGGTTGCGCCGCAACTGTACTTCGCTATCGGTATTTCCGGTGCTATCCAACACGTTGCCGGTATGCAGGACAGTAAAGTGATTGTTGCCATCAACAAAGATGCTGACGCTCCGATTTTCAATGTGGCAGATTACGGCTTGGTTGGTGATTTGTTTGAAGTTGTGCCTCAACTGACTGAAGCACTGAAAAACTGATGTTTCACGTGAAACGTTCAGACGGCCTTTTACAACAAAGGCCGTCTGAAAATATTTTGGCATGATTACGACCTATAAAACCATTATCACACCGACACAGGCTGAATTTAAAGATAAAGGCAGCCGCTTCATCGCATACGCCTATCCGATCCGCACTTTGGCCGATGTGAAGAAATATCTCGACCCATTAAAGGAAGAGCATCACAAGGCACGACATTGGTGCTACGCCTATCGATTGGGTGTGGATGGAATGCAGTTTCGCGCAAACGATGATGGAGAACCGTCCGGAAGCGCAGGCCGCCCTATTTTGGGGCAGATTGATTCTGTCGGTGTAACGGATGTGTTGGTTGTGGTTGTGCGTTATTTTGGTGGTACGCTATTGGGTGTTCCCGGTTTGATTCATGCGTATAAGGAATCAACGGCTCAGGCACTGGCAATAGCAGAAGTTGTTGAAAAGAATGTCGAAAAGACAGTTTGGTTGAAGTGTGAATATCCTGTTTTGAATGAGGCTATACGGATTGCCAAACAATATCAGACCGATATTGTGGAACAGGATTTGCAGCTGGATTGTAAGTTGACAGTGAAAATAGCGTTGGCCAATTATGAAGCTTGTATTGCTGCTTGGAAAAATACGCGTCAAATTGAAGTAGATACTGAGAAGCCGTTTGAATAAAAGGTCGTCTGAACATATTTGAGAAATCAAAAGTTTCAGACGGCCTTTGATGTTTTAGCCTTGGTATCTGTCTAAAGCATTTACGCTTGAGCGCAGGTGTTCCCAAGCCAGTTGATGAAATTCCCCTAGTGCGTTCCATAGGGCATCTTCGCTCATAATGCTGTATTCGCCCTGTGTACGCAAATCAACATCTGCCCCTTCTTCAATGGCTTGATGGCATGCTTGGTATTCGTTGGTATAGAAGTCATCCATGTCTTGCATGAGGCTTGCAGCATGTTTCCAGCGGGCGATATCTGCTTCCAGTTGCGGCAGTAATTCGCACCATTCGCGGTATTTGCTTTGAATTTCATCAATACGTTTTTGCATGATTTGTCCTTTCGTTGTTTGAAATTAGAGTATGGTTGTCTTGGTGCAATATTATTCTTAATTTGAAACAGCTATGCAAGATGGAACAATATTCCATTGATTAAATTTTATTTACAACATCTATTCTTCAAGGAGATGGTATGAAATTGCTCGTTATTGGTAATGGTGGACGTGAACACGCACTGGCTTGGAAATTGGCGCAGTCGTCTAAAGTAGAAACTGTCTTTGTTGCACCTGGTAATGCTGGAACGGCAATTGAGCCTAAACTGCAGAATATAGCGTTGACAGCACATCAAGATTTGATTGATTTTTGCCGTAATGAAAATATTGCCTTTACCGTAGTCGGCCCTGAAGCGCCTTTGGCTGCCGGTGTGGTGAATGATTTCCGTGCTGCCGGGTTGAAGATTTTTGGCCCGACTCAATACGTGGCCCAGCTGGAGAGCTCAAAAGATTTTGCTAAAGCATTTATGGCAAAATATAAGATTCCAACCGCGCAATACCAAACCTTTGAAAATGCCGATGCGGCACATGATTACGTCAACCAAAAAGGTGCGCCGATTGTTATTAAGGCGGATGGTTTGGCTGCAGGTAAAGGCGTGATTGTCGCCATGACTTTGGATGAAGCCCATGCCGCTATCGACGATATGTTGTTGGGCAATAAAATGGGCAATGCAGGCGCGCGCGTCGTGATTGAAGATTTCCTGCAAGGCGAGGAAGCGAGCTTTATCGTTATGGTGGACGGCAATCATGTTTTACCGATGGCAACCAGCCAAGACCATAAACGCCTGCTGGATGACGACAAAGGCCCTAATACCGGCGGTATGGGCGCATACAGCCCTGCTCCGGTGGTAACGCCTGACGTGTACGAGCGCGCGATGAATGAAATTATTTTGCCGACTGTGGCCGGTATGAAAGCAGAAGGTCATGAATTTACCGGCTTTTTATACGCGGGCTTGATGATTGATAAAACCGGTGCACCTTATACTATCGAATTCAACTGCCGTTTCGGCGACCCTGAAACCCAGCCGATTATGAGCCGTTTGGATAGCGATTTGGTGGATTTGGTTGAAGCGGCAATCGACGGTAAACTGGATAGTGTTGCTGCCAAATGGAATCCGCAGACTGCAGTAGGCGTGGTGTTGGCCGCACAAAATTATCCTGACTCTCCAAAAAAAGGCGATGTGATCTTCGGCTTGGATAAGGCCAATCAAATCGGTAAAGTTTTCCATGCCGGTACTGCAACGAATGAAAAAGGCGAAGTTGTAACCAACGGCGGCCGTGTATTGTGTGTTGTCGGTTTGGGCGATGATGTTGCACAAGCTAAAAGCAAGGCTTATGAGGCATTGGAAACCATCCGTTTTGACGGTATGCAATACCGTAAAGACATTGCCGATAAAGCCATCAACCGTTAATAATGAATAGAAATAGGCCATCTGAACACAGATTGTCCGACAATCGCAGTTTCAGACGGCCTTGGTATTATGATGATGTTCCCCAGAATTTTATCGGCTGCAGCCCAACGCAGGTTGCAGGCGCATCTTAAAAAAGGCGGTTTGGTCGCCTATCCTACCGAGTCTTGCTATGGCTTGGGCTGTGTCCCTACTTTGCCTAAAGCACTCAATCAACTGATTCATCTGAAAAAACGACCGCAACACAAAGGCATGATTGTCATTGGCCATAGCTTGGAACAGTTGCAACCTTTGTTGCAAAGGCCGTCTGAAAATATCCAAACCATGCTGCATGAAGCATGGCCTGCTCCGAAAACTTTTTTATTGCCGGCCGGCAAAAAAGTATTGCCCTCATTGCGGGGAAAAAGACGCAGTAAATTGGCTGTCAGGGTTCCTGCGCACGCAGGTGCAAGGCGTTTGTGTCAGGTTTTGGAAATGCCTTTAGTCTCTACTTCATGCAATCGTGCAGGAAAACGGGCATGCAAAACGGAAAGGGAAGTCAGAAGACAGTTTGGTAGGAAAGTCTGGGTTGTAGGCGGATTGATAGGTAAGCAGAAAACGCCTAGCCAGATTATTGACGGAGAAACAGGGGCAAGGCTGCGTTAAAGAAGGGTTGTATCATCAAAGGAAAGGTATTTATTTGAAGAAGCAAATTTTTTCCAAAAGATTGGAATACCTGTGTGAAAAGCATTTAGTGCAGATCCAGTTTGATACATAGTAGTCTGTAAATACAGATCGATTAAGCAGATAGTAAGTCAATAAATAGAGTATAAAGCAGTATTTTGTGAAATGCTCTTGCAAAGAATGAAGCAAACTTTGAGCGTAAATGAATCGCTGTAATAAATTATTTTTGAATAAACAAATTTTGTGGATAAATTTGAAGATAAATTTCCATAAAAACATAAAAAGGCCGTCTGAAACTTGATATTCAAAGCATTCAGACGGCCTTTTAAATATTCAAACTGTGGATAACTTTGTGAATAAGTGTGTATTAAAGCTTATGTCCGCACACAGTTTCGTATTGTTTTTCAGTAATCGTGCCGCTCATGACGCTCATTGGGCGGATGCTGGTCGGCGTATAGCTTTGGTTGGAAATCACCCGGCCGTGTTCATCCATCAGTTGCAGCGCTGCCAAGCGATAGGTTTTGTTTGAGCAATGAATTTCCCAGCTGCCTATAGCCGTTTTATAGGCAGGCGTATTGACGAAACGTTCCTCTTTCAGTTTGGAAACAGTTTTTTTATCGCGGAAAGTAACCAGTGCGCCATTTCTTTTAATGCTGCTTTTATCAATGGCCACTTTGATATTGCCTTCAGAGATGGTGCCGATGTTGGTCCAGCTACCGCCGCCGCTTGAAGTGGTGGTTGTTTCACAGGCACTCAACATCAAAGCCACAAATACGGTTGTAGCTAGGGAAAAACGTTTGATATTCATAAAACCTCATTATTTACAAAAAGTCAGTCGATATTATCCGTGAAGATGGCATATATCGTAAATCGATTTTGCAAAGTTGAACCTCTGAAAAGCATTTTATGAAAAATACGCTGAAAAGGCCGTCTGAAACCTGTCTTTCAGACGGCCTTGGAGTGTAAAATCATGTATAATTGCAAACAATTTGGTTTTCATCCCATAGGAAGATCCGACATGATTAACCCTATCGCTGCACTTTCCCCATTAGATGGCCGCTACGCCAAATCCGTTGAAGCATTGCGTCCGATTTTCTCCGAATACGGCCTGATGCGTGCGCGTGTCAAAGTTGAATTAAACTGGCTCAAAGCCCTTGCCGCCGAGCCTAAGATTGTAGAAGTTCCTGCTTTCAGCGATTTTACGCTTGCCGAAATCGACAAAGTGATCGAAAACTTCTCACTTGAAGATGCCGCCGCCGTCAAAGCCATTGAGGCGACTACCAATCACGACGTCAAAGCCATCGAATATTGGCTTAAAGAACGCTTCTCCGGCGTGCCTGAAGTGGCTGCTGCCAGCGAGTTCATCCACTTTGCCTGCACCAGCGAAGATATCAACAACCTGTCCCACGCTTTAATGCTGCAAGAAGCGCGTGAGGCTGTTTTACTGCCGAAACTGGCCGAAATTATCGAAAAACTGACCGGCATGGCGCATGAGTTGGCTGCCGTCCCTATGATGAGCCGCACGCATGGCCAGCCTGCTACACCAAGCACACTGGGTAAAGAAATTGCCAATGTCGTGTACCGCCTGCAACGTCAGTTTAAAAACCTGCAAGCGCAAGAGTTCCTCGGCAAAATCAATGGCGCAGTCGGCAACTACAATGCCCATATGGTCGCCTATCCTGATGTGGATTGGGAAAACCATTGCCGCAACTTCGTTGAAATCAGCCTCGGCCTGACCTTCAACCCCTACACTATTCAAATCGAGCCGCACGACTATATGGCGGAATTTTTCCAAGCCATCAGCCGTGTCAACACGATTCTGATCGACTTCAACCGCGACGTTTGGGGCTATATTTCTTTGGGTTACTTCAAACAAAAAGTCAAAGCAGGCGAAGTCGGTTCTTCCACCATGCCGCACAAAGTCAATCCGATCGACTTTGAAAACTCCGAAGGCAACCTCGGTATGGCCAATGCCGTATTGGGCTTTTTGTCCGAAAAACTGCCGATTTCCCGTTGGCAGCGCGACCTGACCGACAGCACCGTATTGCGCAATATGGGCGTGGGCGTGGGCTATACCGTATTGGGCTTTGCCGCCCATCTGCGCGGTCTAAACAAGCTTGAGCCGAATCCTGCCGCCCTTGCTGCCGATTTGGACGCTACTTGGGAGCTGTTGGCCGAGCCGATTCAAACTGTAATGCGTCGTTACGGCGTGGCCAATCCTTACGAGAAGCTGAAAGACTTGACACGCGGTAAAGACGGCATTACGCCTGAAGTGTTGAAACTCTTTATCGAATCGTTGGAAATTCCGGCAGAAGCCAAAGCCAAATTGCTTGAGCTGACCCCTGCGTTGTATGTGGGTAAGGCCGAAGAGTTGGCAAAACGAATTTAAAAGGTTTTTGTAGGGCGCACTTTCTTAGTTATTGAGATTTTTTGATAGATAAGAAACCAACCCTTTGCATCCGACAAATTAAAAAGGCCGTCTGAAATATTTTTCAGACGGCCTTTTTCGATTCAATCTGTTATTTCACTTTGTCTTTCAATGCGCCGTAGCCGGCAGCGTCCATTTCTTCCAAAGGAATGAATTTCAAACTTGCGCCGTTGATGCAATAGCGCAGGCCGCCTTTGTCTTTCGGGCCGTCGGCGAAGACATGTCCCAAGTGCGAATCGGCGGCATGGCTGCGCACTTCGGTGCGGCGCATGTTGTAGCTGAAATCGTCGTGTTCGGTAACGGCGGAGGCATTAATCGGATGGGTGAAGCTCGGCCAGCCGCAGCCGGAATCGAATTTGTCGGCAGAGCTGAACAGGGGTTCGCCGCTGACGATGTCCACATAAATGCCGGGTTTGAACAAGTGGTCGTATTCGTGGCTGAAGGCGTATTCGGTCGCGCTGTTTTGGGTAACTTGGTATTGTTCTTCGGTCAGGAGGCGTTTGAGTTCGGCAGTGCTGGGTTTTTTATACGTTGCCGCGTCAAAGCCTTTGCCTTGCGGGGTGGCTTTGGTTTTGCCCGGCAGCGGTTCGTCGGCTTTGCGGATGTCGATGTGGCAGTAGCCGTTGGGGTTTTTAATCAGGTAGTCCTGATGGTATTCCTCGGCGTCGTAGAAGTTTTTCAGCGGCTCGTTTTCGACGACGAGGGGCTGTTGGTATTTTTGCTGCTCGCGTTTGAGCGCGGCGGCGATGACGGCTTTTTCGGCGGGGTCGGTGTAGTACACGCCGCTGCGGTATTGCGTGCCGATGTCGTTACCCTGTTTGTTGAGGCTGGTCGGGTCAACGACGCGGAAATAGTATTGCAGGATGTCGTCGAGGCTGAGTTTGTCGGCATCATAGGTGACTTTGACGGTTTCGGCATGGCCCGTATCGCGGTAGGAAACGTCTTCGTAGCTTGGGTTTTCCGTTTTGCCGTTGGCGTAGCCTGATACTGCGTCAACCACGCCGTCTATGCGTTGGAAATAGGCTTCCAAGCCCCAAAAGCAGCCACCGGCGAGGTAGATGGTGCGTGTATTCATGATTGCTGAATCCTTTTTCTGTGTGTCGGGTTTGTAAAATGTGTTTTTCAGACGGCCTAAATCGGCATCGGGATCGCGGATTAACGCCAATGCCTGCGCTTCGTTGATACTGCCTTTGACGATGCGTTGCACGTCGCCGTCTTTGCCGATTAATGCCCACGAAGGGTAAACGCCGATATTCAGGCTTTGGGCGATGGTGCCGCCGTTGTCGGTAACGACGGGCAGCTTAGGATAGTTCAAACCGGCATACCATTTTTGAAAGTCGCCGTCTTTTTTCTCGTGCAGAAAACCGGGCGAGGCAACGGTAATCAGGTTGGCGGAACCAAATTTTGCATCTTGCGCCCATTTTTCGGTTTGCTCCAATTCGGACAAACACAAAGGACACCAGCTTGCCCAGAATTTAATCAGGGTCGGTTTGTCTTTTTTCAAATAAACGCTAGCGGGGCGGTTGTCCGCGGTTTTCAAAGTGGACAAAGTGTGCGGCACGGTCGCGGCTTCGGTATCCATTATTTTGGATGAGCAGGCGCCAAGCGCAAGCAGGCAACCGAACTTGGTGCAAAGTGAAAATAATGTGCGGGGATTCATCTCTATGTTTCCTGTATGGATGGTTTGTCTTATTAGACGTTGGAAATGCCAAAACCTGACAACCTTGATTTTCAGACGACCTTGCCACGTAAAATACGCTACAATACTCCCTATTTCAAGTTTCTAAAATTAAAAGGAAAATTTAATGTTCAGCTTCTTCCGTCGCAATAAAAAACAGGAAACTCCGGCTCCTGAGGAGGCTCAAGTTCAGGAAATCGCAGCAAAAGTAGAATCTGAAGTTGCTCAAGTAGTTGAAAATATTAAAGAAAATGTCGAATCTTTAGCAGAAAGCGTCAAAGGGCAGGTCGAATCAGTTGTTGAAACTGTCAGCGAAACCGTCGAACAGGTTCGGGAAGCTTTGACTGAAACGCGGTCTGAAACAGTCGAAAAAGTAGAAGAACACGTTGAAGCGGCAAAAGAAGCGGCTGTTGAAACCGTCAGCGAGGCTGTTGCACAGGTTCAAGAAACCGTTGCCGAGATGCCGTCTGAAGCGGCTGAGGTTGCTGAAGAAGTAGCAGAACAGGCTGAAGCGGCAAAAGAAGCGACTGTTGAAACCGTCAGCGAGACTGTTGAACAGGTTCAAGAAACCGTTGCCGAAATGCCGTCTGAAGTGGCCGAGGCTGCTGAGGAAGCAGCAGAACAGGCTGAAGCGGTAAAAGAAGCAGCTGTTGAGGCAGTTAACGAGACTGTCGAGCAAGTTCAAGAAGTTGTTGCAGAGGCTTCAGCCGAAGCCCCTGCTCCGGTAGAAGAACAAAAGCTCAGTTGGGCCGCGCGTTTGAAACAAGGCTTGACCAAATCACGCGACAAAATGGCAAAATCGTTGGCCGGCGTGTTTGGCGGCGGACAAATCGACGAGGATTTGTACGAAGAGCTGGAAACCGTGCTGATTACCAGCGATATGGGCATGGAAGCCACCGAATACTTGATGAAAGATGTGCGCGACCGTGTCAGCCTCAAAGGCCTCAAAGACGGCAACGAATTACGCGGTGCACTGAAAGATGCGCTGTACGACTTGATTAAGCCTCTGGAGAAGCCTTTGGTCTTGCCGGAAACCAAGGAGCCTTTCGTGATTATGCTTGCCGGTATCAACGGCGCAGGTAAAACCACGTCTATCGGCAAACTTGCCAAATACTTCCAAGCTCAGGGTAAATCTGTATTACTGGCGGCAGGCGATACTTTCCGTGCCGCCGCGCGTGAGCAGCTTCAGGCTTGGGGCGAGCGCAATAATGTGACCGTGATTTCGCAAACTACGGGCGATTCCGCAGCCGTTTGCTTCGATGCCGTCCAAGCCGCCAAAGCGCGCGGGATCGACATCGTGCTTGCTGATACCGCCGGCCGTCTGCCGACGCAGCTTCATTTGATGGAAGAAATTAAAAAAGTGAAACGCGTGTTGCAAAAAGCCATGCCTGATGCGCCACATGAAATCATCGTCGTGCTTGATGCCAACATCGGTCAAAACGCCGTCAACCAAGTCAAAGCCTTTGACGAAGCTCTGGGTCTGACCGGCCTTATCGTAACCAAACTCGACGGTACAGCCAAAGGCGGTATCCTTGCCGCCCTTGCCTCTGACCGCCCTGTTCCTGTCCGCTACATCGGCGTAGGCGAAGGCATCGACGATTTGCGTCCGTTTAATGCCAAAGCGTTTGTAGATGCCCTATTGGATTAAACAGATAGGCTGAGGCTTGTCAACGCAGTTTGCGGGGGATTTTTGAGTTGTATTTTGAATGACTCTGCATTCGGTTGATACCAGCCAAACAGGCTGTTAAAAAGGCCGTCTGAAACCCAAAATCAGGTTTCAGACGGCCTTTATTTATTTACAGGTTTAGTTTTTCCGTGCGGTAACAAACTCGGCCAGTTGGCGCAGGCGCAGGGCTTTGTCGCCGAATGGCTCGATCAGGGCAACGGCTTCTGCAATCAGCGTTTCTGCGTAAGTACGTGCGGCCTGCAGGCCCATCAGTTTGACGTAGGTCGGTTTGTCGTTGTCCGAGTCTTTGCCGGCGGTTTTGCCCAAGGTGGCGGTATCGGCTTCGCAGTCCAATACATCGTCGATCACTTGGAAAGCCAGGCCCAATTTGGCGGCGTAGTGATCTAAGGTTTGGATTTGCGCCGGTGTTAAGTCCGGGCAGGAAAGTGCGCCTAAGGCCACGGCCGCGCGGATGAGTGCGCCGGTCTTGAGGCTGTGCATCTGTTCCAATTCGGCCTGATTCATGGCTTTACCGACATTGGCAAGGTCGATGGCTTGTCCGCCCGCCATGCCGAGGCTGCCTGATGCTTGGGCCAGCGTGGACAACATGGCAAGCTGGCGTTCGGCAGACAGGCCTGTCGGACGGCTCAATACATCAAAGGCTTGGGTTTGCAGCGCATCGCCGACCAAAAGGGCGGTTGCTTCATCGTATTGCACATGGCAGGTCGGTTTGCCGCGGCGCAGGCGGTCGTTGTCCATCGCCGGCATATCGTCGTGAACCAGCGAATAGACGTGCACCATTTCGATGGCTGCCATCGCCTGCTCGACGGCATTTTGGTTTGCTTCGCCCAATTCGGACGCGGCAAGCACCAAGAGCGGGCGCAGCCGTTTGCCGCCGTCGAGGGTAACGTAACGCATGGCTTCGTGCAGCGTGTGCGGCACTTGGCTTTCAGACGGCAAGAAATGCGCCAGCAGCAATTCGGTTTGCGCTTGGGCTTTTTGCTGCCATGTTTTGAGTTTATTCGCCGGGTTCAAGGTTCAACTCCTTCAGTTCGCCGGCATCCAAGACTTGCAGTTTCTGCTCGACTTCCGCCAATTTGGTTTGGCAGTATCTGACCAATTCGTTGCCTTCCTGATAGGCGGCCAGGGCGTCTTCCAGCGGCATTTCGCTGCTTTGCATGGCTTGGGTCAGGGTTTCGAGGCGGGATAAGGCTTCTTCAAAGGATTGGGGGACGTTTTTTTTCATGGTTTGAAATGATGGGCAGAAAAGGGGAATTGTAGCATTTTTAGATGATGAAGGCCGTCTGAACAGGGGATGAAAACGAAATCAAAGATTTCTGTTTCTGCGTTCAGACGGCCTTTTTTCAAACGGAATAACGTTATCAGCCCGGTAAAACGGCTTTTTGATAGTTGAGCGCAATAAACTGCTTCTCGGCATCCAATTCGGTGATTTTGAACAATGCCTGTGATTTGGGCAGCGCGTCAAACGGGATACCGGTCGCGCGCGTTACCAGCGGCAGGCCTTCAATGCGGACGAGGTCTTCTTTGAGGATGGTGGCCGTCAGCTCGCTCGTGCCTTGCTGTTGCAGATAGACGAGGCTCCAGTAGGCTTCCATTTGGCGTTGGAAGTCGGCGTAGGCTGTATAGGCGGCATCGAAGTCGCGCAGCGCGGCGAAAAGCTCGGCATCGCTGTTTTGATACAGTGGCTCGGCAGAGTCGTCGATCAGGCTGATCAGCTGCTTTTGGTTGATGTAGTCGGCGGCGCGGCGCAGCGGCGAGGTAAACCAGCCGTAATGCTGTACGCCCATGCCGATGTGCGGCTCGGATTTGGTGCTCATGCGCACTTTGCCTGCCGGTTGGACGCGGAAAAGGCCGGGCAGCTCGTTTTCGTCCAGCATTTGCGCCCAAGTGCTGTTGGCAAGAATCATCATCTCGCTGACCAGCGTATCGATGGGCGAACCGCGTTCGCGGCGGACGACGGATACGTTGCCTTCCTCATCCAATTCGATGCTGTAATCGTATTGCGGCGCACGGTCGGGCTCGTATTTGCCGCGCGCTTTTTGTAAGGCGATGGCAAATTGATAGAACCAAATCAGGTCTTGATGGTGGGCGAACATCATTTCGCCCGCTTCGTCCAAGCCGGTTTCGGCGTTGAAATGCGGCTCGATGGCTTGGATGCGCAGGTTTTCGGCGATATTGACGGCTTCGATTTTGCAGGTCGGCTCACCGACGTTGAATTCGCTGTCCACATCGAAATAAATGCTGACGGCAGGACGGTACGCGCCCGCATCGAGGCTGAACGCGGCAATCCAGTTTTCGGGCAACATGGTGATTTTACCGCCGGGGAAATAAACCGTGCTCAAGCGTTCCATGATGTTTTTTTCCATTTTGTCGCCTTGCTTAATGGCAAGTGACGGCGCGGCAATGTGGATACCGACGCGTTTCATGCCATTGCCCAAATCGGTCAGGCTCAAGGCATCATCCACTTCGGTGGTCGATTCGTCGTCAATGGAAAAGGCGGTAACGTCGGCCTTGGGTAAGTCGGGCATTTCAGGAAGCTGAAGGTCGGGGAAGCCTGTTCCTTTGGGGAAGTATTTGATTTCAAACCCGTCTTGAAGGTATTGGGGAATGGACGTAATGCCGCCTGTCTTTTTCGCCAGTTCGTAAGCAGAGATTTTCAGCGCATCGGCGGCTTTGGTAAAGGCTTTGTAGGTCAGCGACTGCTTGTCGGGTGCGTGTAAGATGGTTTTCAAATCCGCCGCGATTTCAGACGGCATCTCGCCACATTTCAAGGCTTCTGCCCAAGCGTCGATTTGCGCGTCTTGCTGTTTTTTGCGTTCGATGGCGGCAAGCGCTTGTTTTAAGGTTTCTTCGGGCGCAGCTTTGAACACGCCTTTGGCTTTTTTGTAGAAATACATCGGCGCGGCGTACAGCGCAATCAAAGTCGCCGCCAGCTCGGTTTTGGTCGGCGCATGGCCGTAATATTCTTCGGCGATGGCTTCGGCGGTAAATTCCTCTTCGCCGCATACTTCCCACAATAAATCGGTGTCGATGTCCGCCGCCTGTGCCTGCGCGTTCTCCAAAAATGCAGCCATATCGCCGTTAAACTCGGCAAAGACATTGTTTGCCTTCACTTTGGTGCGTTTGCCGTGTTGGGTATCGACTTGGTAGGTGGCGTCGTTTTTTTGGACGATGGAGGCAACTTTGAATTGGCCGGACTCTTCGTAAAAGATATTCATTTTTTTAGGATTTTATGATTTGTAGGAAACGCGTGATTTTAGCAGATTTGCACAAGAAAGGCCGTCTGAAAAACATACTTTCAGACGGCCTGTTCAAACGGCGGATGATTAATACTGATATGCCGCCAGTTTGCGTTTGATTTCAGGCAGGGCGGCGCGTGCGGCCTGTTCGCCCAATTGGATGGCGCGTTGTTTTTGGTCGAAACCGCCAACCGAACCCAGCTCCAAAACCTGCGGTTTGATGACCACATTGGCTTGTCCCAATTCTTGGCGCAACGCAGTTTGACTCATTACGTTGAAGGTTTGGTCAAGATAGGAGAACATGCCTTGGCTGACGTTTTTGGCCGGACGGGCGGAAATATCGACGGCAATGATGAAGTTTGCCCCCAGTTTTTTCGCCGCGCTGACCGGTACGGGCTGCGACAGGCCGCCGTCCACATATTTGCGGCTGCCGATAACGACTGGTTGGAACACGTTCGGAATCGAAGCAGAAGCGCGGACGGCCTGTCCGGCATTGCCTACGTTGAACACCACCGGTTTGCCGCTTTCAAAATCGGTCGCAACGGCGGCAAATTTGATGGGGAACTGCTGCATCGGGCGGTTGCCGACTTTGCGGTTGATGTAGTTTTGCAGTTTTTCGCCTTTGATGAAGCCGCTGGTGGACAAGGTCAAATCCACCAAATCGGTTTTACCCAAAATTTCCGCTTCCAATTCGAGGCGGTCGGGCGACATTCCCGAAGCGTACATACTGCCGACAATCGAGCCGGCGGATGTGCCGGTAACAATTTTGACCGGAATATTGTTTTCTTTCAAAACCTTAATAATTCCGATATGGGCAAAGCCTTTGGACGCGCCGCCGCCCAAAGCCAGCGCAACCGTGGCTTTCGGTTTGGGTGCAGGACGCGAAACCGTATTTTGACCCTGCGTAGAAGGTTTGGATTGCGGCGCGTTGCTGCTCGGACAGGCGGCAAATACCAAGACGGACGAAGCGGCTAAAAACGTTTTGAATGTGGAAAAAAGTTTATTCATGTTCAGACAGCCTTTAATATGTCGAAAGGGTTATTTTACTCTGAAATTAAGTCGAAAGGCCGTCTGAAATCAGGTTTCAGACGGCCTTTTAAATCAAGCTCAAGCCAATTCGAGCTGTTTTTCCAAGCTTTCGACCAGTTGGTCGTCCAAATTCAAAGCTTGGGACAAACGGCTCAGGAACACGATTTCCTTGCGCGACAAGTCCGCGCAGACCAATCGGGCCGCCAGATAAGTTTCAGCTGCCAAAGCCTCGTCGCTGCCGACTGAAGCGGCAATTTGCTCGATAGAGGCCGGTTGCGCATATTCCGCCTGCAACCATGCCGCCGTTTCCGCATCGCTGCCGCTTTCACGCTCAATCGCCGCGCGTTCCGCATCGTCAATCAGGCCGTCTGAAGCCGCCGCCGCAATCATCGTTTGCAAAATTACACGGCTGTGGTTTTCGCCAATCAGACCGGCAGGTTGGAACGCACTTTGCGGCAATTCGTCCTGCTGGCGGTTTTGTTTCCAGTTTTGATAGCCTTTATAAGCCAGAAAACCCAAAGCAGCGACCGAGCCGGCCTTTACCAGCTTCTTCGTATTTTTCTTTTTCAACAGCATCGATGCCAAAGCACCCGTCAGCGCGCCACCGCCGAAAGAATTGAGCGGGCTGTCTGCAACCGCTTTGCCGCCTTTTTGAGCCGCACCCAAAACCTGATTGAGCAACTGACTGAAATCCATAAAAAAATCTCCTGAAAACAAATACATTGCAAATATAGGGCAGAAACACCAAAAAACCAAGCCAAAGAAAGTTAAAAGGTGCAAACAAGTTTTCAGACGGCCATAGCCGACTTTCGGTACAATCACACCATTCCAAACAATAAACCCCATCATGACCGATACCGCCCAAATCATTACCAGCTATGGCCGCCGTTATATCGTCCGCACCACCGACGGCCAAACATATGACGCCACCACCCGCAAAAAACGCGTCGATTTCGCCTGCGGCGACCAAGTCCGCATCAGCCCCATCAACGGCGAACAAGTCGTGATTGAAGACTATCTCCCACGCGAAAGCCTGCTCTACCGCCAAGACGCGTGGAAAACCAAACTGATTGCCGCCAACGTTACCCAACTCCTCATCGTCACCGCTGCCAGCCCCTCACCTAGCGAAGCCCTGTTGCAACGCGCCCTCCTCGCGGCAGAAGCGGCCGGCATCGACGCCGTTATCGTCCTCAACAAAGCCGACCTCCCCGAAACCGCCCAATGGCGCGAGAAACTCAAATTCTACGAAACCCTCGGCTACTCCGTGGTCGAAACCAACGCATTGGAAAACGCCGACATCCTGCGTCCCATATTAGAAGGGCAAACCAACATCCTGCTCGGACAAAGCGGCATGGGCAAGTCCACCTTGACCAACGCCCTACTCGGCAACCAGGCCGCCCGAACCGGCGACATTTCCACCGCGCTCGACTCCGGCAAACACACCACCACCCACGCCCAACTATACGATTTAAATGCAGAAACCCGACTCATCGACTCCCCCGGCCTGCAAGAATTCGGCCTGCACCATCTCCAAGCCGCCGATTTATTACAATACTTCCCCGACCTGCGCCACCTCATCGGCCAGTGCCGTTTCCACAACTGTACCCACCGCGCCGAACCCGGCTGCGCCGTCAAAGCCGCTGCCGAATCAGGTGAAGCCAAACCCGAGCGCATCGAATTTCTGCAACGCGTTACCGATGAATTGTTGAGATAAAGTTTTAACGGAAATAAGTGTTTGGATAAATAAAAAGGCCGTCTGAAAATTTCAGACGGCCTTTTGTTGAAGCATAATCAAATTTACCTTTCAACCGGTATCGCTACCTTAGCGGGAAAGAGACGGTGCTTTTCGTGGCGGATTGATCATGAGAAGAACGGCTTCTTCAATTTTTTTGTCCTCCCGATCATGGAGCTCTACCGGAAATTTCAGACGCAACACTGCAACAATAGCGCCAACCGATAAGCCTGCATCATGAAGCAACTCAATTTCTTTAAGTATCGGTGCGGAAAGGTTTAACATGGTTTCTCCTTAAGATTTGATACTTAGCCCACTTTATCCCCAGGCTGTGCGCCTGCATCAACATCGAGGAGCTTAAGTTTGCCCTCTGCCGTGGCGGCGGAGAGGATCATGCCTTCGGATACGCCGAATTTTGCCATTTTGCGCGGGGCGAAGTTGGCGATGGCGATAACCATGCGGCCGTTCAATTCGGCAGGATTTGGGTAAGACGCGGCGATGCCGGAGAAGATGATGCGTTTTTCAAAACCGAAATCGAGGTCGAATTTCAAAAGTTTGGTGCTGCCTTCGACGGCTTCGCAGTTCAATACTTTGGCGACGCGCATGTCGATTTTCATAAAGTCGTCGAAGCTCGCCTGTTCGGCGACTTTTTCGTATTTGCTCTCTTCGGCGGCAGGCGCGGCTGCGGCGGCGATGCTTTGTTTGTTGGCTTCGATTAAATCGTCCACTTGTTTTTGCTCCACTCGTTGCATTAAATGTTCGTATTTGTTGATGGCGTGTTCACCCAAGGTTTCGCGTGTGTTTGCCCAAGTGATGGCTTCCAAATTCAGGAATTTGGCGGCGTTTTCGGCCACTTTCGGCAATACGGGGGCGAGGTAGGCTGTCAACATGGTAAAGGCGTTGATGAGTTCGCTGCATACTTCGTGCAGGCGTTCGTCTTGGCCTTCCTGTTTGGCGAGCTCCCACGGTTTGTTGGCATCGACGTATTCGTTCACGGCGTCTGCCAATGCCATGATGTCGCGCAGGGCGCGGGCGTATTCGCGGTTTTCGTATTGCTCGGCGATGGTGTCGCTTTCGGCGGCGAGTTTTGCCAGCAATGCGCTGCCTGAAACGTTTTTCAGACGACCTTCAAAGCGTTTGGCGATGAAACCTGATGCGCGTGCGGCGATGTTGACGTATTTGCCGACGAGGTCGCTGTTGACGCGGCTGATAAAGTCTTGCAGGTTCAAATCGATGTCTTCGATTTTGCTGTTGAGTTTGGCGGCAATATAGTAGCGCATCCACTCAGGGTTCAGGCCTTGTTCCAGATAGGATTTGGCGGTGATGAAGGTGCCGCGCGATTTGGACATTTTTTGTCCGTCGACGGTCAAAAAGCCGTGTGCGTACACGCCGGTTGGGGCGCGGTGGCCGGAGAAATGCAGCATGGCAGGCCAGAACAGGGCGTGGAAATAGAGAATATCTTTGCCGATGAAGTGGTACATCTCGGTTTGGCTGTCGGCTTTGAAGTATTCGTCAAAATCGATGCCGATGCGGTCGCACAGGTTTTTAAACGATGCCATGTAGCCGACGGGCGCGTCCAGCCAGACGTAGAAGTATTTGCCCGGCGCGTCGGGGATTTCAAAACCGAAATACGGCGCGTCGCGGGAAATGTCCCAGTCAGACAGGGTGGTTTCTTCGCCTTCGCCCAGCCATTCTTTCATTTTGTTGAGGGCTTCTGGTTGCAGATGAGGCTTGCCGTCGTGCGGATTGTTGCCGGAAGTCCATGCTTTGAGGAAGTCGGCGCATTCGCCCAGTTTGAAGAAGAAGTGTTCGGATTCGCGCAATTCGGGTTTGGCACCGGATACGGCGGAATACGGGTTAATCAGTTCGGTCGGGGAATAGGTCGTGCCGCAGACTTCGCAGTTGTCGCCGTATTGGTCTTGGGCGTGGCATTTCGGGCATTCGCCTTTGACGAAGCGGTCGGGCAGGAACATTTGTTTTTCAGGGTCGAAAAGCTGCTCGATGACGCGGCTTTCGATTTTGCCGTTGGCTTTCAGCGCGCGGTAAATGTCTTGGGAAAACTGTTTGTTTTCAGGGGAATGGGTGCTGTAATAATTGTCGTAGCCGATGTTGAAACCGGTAAAGTCGGCGAGGTGCTCTTCGCGCACTTTGGCAATCATGTCTTCGGGCGCGATGCCTTGTTTTTGCGCGGCAAGCATTACGGGCGTGCCGTGGGTGTCGTCGGCGCAGCAGTAGTGGCACTCGTGGCCGCGCAGTTTTTGGAAGCGTACCCAAACGTCGGTTTGGATGTGTTCGACCATGTGGCCGAGGTGGATGCTGCCGTTGGCATACGGCAGCGCGGAAGTGACAAGGATTTTGCGTGTCATGGTTTGTGCTTTTAAAAACAATGGATAAAGATGTCGGGAATTATACCGCAAAACAATACGCAAAGGCCGTCTGAAACCCGATTGCCGGTGTTTCAGACGGCCTTTTGAGACTTAGCAGAAAGATTAAGACCTTTCGATTCGGTTCAGCATCTTCGCTTACGAAATCATCATCCCGCGCGATTGGGATTGCGCCAACTGCCTTTGTTGCGTTTCATATTCAAACTGTTGTTCCGTTTGCTTACTTTGAGCCACGCTGTCGGCAACAGGCGTCTGAGCCGCTGTTTTGGGATCGACGATGGCGACATCCAATTCTTCCATATCATGGATAACGTGGAGTTTGCCGTCCACCCTACCGATAACGTCGGCATCGGTCATTTTCGCTTTTTGCATGGCGACGGTAATGAAGGCGGCTGTGTTGTTGAATTCCGTAGCGGATTGGTAGACATTTTCCCTTTGGTTGAGTTCGGTAAGCAGGATTCTGGCTTTTTCGTATAGGGGTTGCACGTCGGGGGAAAAGCCACCTGCCGCCTGCGCATATTGATACGGCTGTTCGCGTTCGTTTTCACTGATAAGCCACTGTCCGAAAGTACGGCTGGGCATTTCTCTTTTGATGGTGCGGTTCAAATTGCTGTCGGGCATCTGGTTGGGAATCTTGTCGAACTCTTCAATATTCGGCAATACCCTGATTGCCCCTTCGTGCGAATTATTACGGGTTCTGCCCACCTCTACCCCCTCGAAATGATGGATGTATTCCTTACCCTTATATATTCCGCTGCGGTAGAGGGCGGTAAAAGTAAAGTCGATGCAACTGTTGGTCGTCCAGTTATAAGTGCTTCTGTTGAAACCGTAATTTTGAGGGTTTTCCCCAAATTTCTGTAATGCTTTATATTGTTCTACGGTAATCTCCATAGTGCGTTCGTAAACCGGATTTCGGTACTCTTTGTGCTCGCCTTTTTGTACATCCCCCGGTTTGTCGGGATGATACCAATGATATTTCTCGGTATCTTTAGGCGGAGCAAAACCGTAGGAATGGATGGTACGTCCGCCATCTTCGCTGATGCCGTAGAATACATGACCGGGCAGGGAGGTTTTTTGCTGCTTTGTTTCCTCATCCAATTGAGGTTTCCCCGTGTCTATATCAAATAGAGGTGTGCCGGGTGCAGCCACATAAATGGTCAAAGTGTATTTTTTGTTATTCATTACATTTCCTGTTTAAAAAATTATTTGCCGCTAGGTGGAAAACTTACATATACCGCCAATTTAAGCTTCGGATAGTCAGGATATTGGTGTAAGGCTCGGATTGATAGGCGGTAATAGCCTCCTTTTTCCTGTATTAGGAAATACGCCATCGAATTTTCATAAATGCTGTATTCTTCACCGTCAAATACTCTTGGAGACGGACTGCTGATAGCAGTATCTGCTATAAATTGTGTCTGATTGCTTTGAAATCGAGGTATATTGACTGCCTCGAGAGGAGCATCAAACAAATCCGAACGATAGATATGGCTGTCGCTCAGTCCAATTTGGGTTTTCTTTCCGTTTTTATCGAAATGGGCAAGTTTTGTCTCAAATTTTAGCAATTTATTTTTAATTAAAATATCATTCATGATAATCCCATTATCAATGTCAAAATATTTTTTATCTTCATACGGATACATTGTCATAATATATATGGTTTGATTACGAGCCTGATTCTTAGGAAGATATTTTTTCTTCAATTTGAAATAAAACACCTGCTCCTTCTTCGGATCGATAACCAACGGCTGCTCAAACGGCACTTCGTACACCGGATGTCCGTCAACCTCTTTCGGCACGTCTTTGTACGGGTCGCCGTATTGGGAACAGGCACTTAAAAGGGCTGTTAGAAATCCCAAAATCGTCAGGGTACATCTTTTTCCGCTCATAATAATTTCCTTTCTGTAAAATCATTTTGGGGTACGTTCTATATTGACATAAATACCTAATTTCAACTTGGGATAATCGGGATATTGCTTCAACGGTCTAACCGTAAGTTTGTAATATCCCCCTATATCCTGTATTAAAAAACCTGCTACGATAATATTGGTTGAAAGATAGTCTTCGTGATCTATAGAGCAGCAATATAAACTGTTACAGTATATTTTTTTAATCCGTCCACCATGATTTATCCTTGAAAAAAATTTGACTATAATATTTGTTTTCCTAATATACAGAGGAAAATTATTAAAATTGTACCGAATAAATTGGTTGCAATCGCTGCAAAAAATGCACTCCATGCTGATTTTGTAAAAAATCTTGGCTTCTTAATTGAAGGATAAATTGAACTTATAAAACAAAACAGTCCCCAAATATAATAGAAAATCCATGCAATGCCTGCTTTGGTATCTATAGAAGTCAAAATATCGTATGCCATCCAACAATACAAAACCAATGAAAGAAATATTGCGCCAATTACTGCCCCGCTGCGTAAACGCATATATAGGCAATAACTCGCTGCAATAGAAACCCAAAAACCAAGTAAATTTTCAATAAGACTCCGATCTATCGAAAAGTATTCATAGTATCTTATGTTGATATAGATTAAATAAGCCAAAGGCAATAACAGACTCAGAACAACGCTTACAATAGCAATCTTCTTTTCTAAAGCTATTGGTTGCTTCATACGTTCACCAATAAGGGACGGTTTTTTTTGACATAAGTTACCTTATTTAATCTAAATTAATAATCCATTCCATCACATACACAATTTACGTTTTTGGAATTTACAAAAGTTACTCGTATCGAACAAATTGTCCTTCAGTTTGAACTTTACATTGCGCCTGTCAAGTTTTCCATCCACAGATAGATTAAATTGAATAGATATATTTTGACTCGAGGAAGAAATCTTAATTTCAGGACTTTCCACCTGCATACTATTCCAGTCCTTTTTATCCAATCTATATCCTATTGCGTTAAAAACCTCTCTATTATTAACTGTTAACTTCTCCAGAATAACATTTTTTGCAGATGTATCATGCCATATTTTTAAACTGTGCGGAGATTCATGTAACATATAGTTTCTAATCAGGAATATTATCAATAGCGCTATAATATAATACCAGCAAACCCATACAAAGTTATTTTAAAAAATTCTGGTATAAATGTTTTCATTTACTAATTCCCAAGAAAAATATCGATTCAATCATTGCTTTCTATTTTATATCAGAATAACAGCAATTCGTCTGAAAACCAATCCTAACCCGTTTTCAGACGACCTTACTTTACTTATTGCTACCCACCTTTCAACGAGGCTACCTTCACCGCCCCCTTCAGCCGTTTGGTAAACATTCCATCCTGATAGTAGCGAATCTTGTTTACCTTCGCCGGATGTGCCATACCTTCGTAAATGATGATTTCACTGTCCTGACTCATTCCTTTCAATTCCTGCGGCAGCATCAGCGCGCGGCGCTCTTCGCTTTCCGAAACGCTGCGTTCGCGTCCGCGGCTGACGTTTTTGCGTTTTACTGTGGTATAGCCCAACATTTCGGAGTATTCGTTCGCATCCTGCTGCTCCCTCGGCGTATAGATGATTTGCAGCGCATGGTTGGTGATGATCGTGCGGGCGTATTCTTTGCCGTAAACGGCGTCCAGTTGGGCGACGGATTGGATAATCGGAAACAAGCGGATGTTGTAGCCCGCCATGTAGCTGACGGAATGGGCAATGATTTCCACTCTGCCTATGCTGGTAAATTCGTCCATCAGCAACAGGCACTGGTGTTTCAAATCGGGATTGTCCTGCGGTAACTCTTTGGTGTTTTGGTTGATAAGTTGGGAGAAGAACAGGTTGACGATGACCCTCGATTCGGCAAGCTTGTTGGGCAGGATGCCGATATAGACGGTCATTTTCTTTTTGCGCACGTCGGTGAGCAGGAAGTCATCGGCGGAGGTGGCGGCGTCAATGACGGGGTTGATCCACGGGTTGAGCGGTTCTTTAAAGGTACCCATGATGGAGCCGAAGGTTTCCTTCTCTTGGGAGATTAAACCGGAAAAGGCGGTTTTGGCTGCTTCACTCAGGAAGGTTTTTTGAGACAGGGAGGTAAAGTATTCTTTGAGTTCGGTACCGTTGCCTGAAGAAAGGCGGTAAATCTTGCCTAGAGTGCACGGAGGCTGACTATTGGACAATAAGATGCCGTTGTTGCTTGCTTTTTTGCGGTATGCGTGCTTATCGAACAGGTATAACGAAAACGCCAAAAACGCATTTCTTGCCTGAGCCACCCAGAACTTATCCCGGCTGTCCCCGTCCGGATACAGCATTGCCGCTATCGACATCAAATCCGATACCCGCTGGTCGGGATCGGAAGAAACATAGGTAAACGGGTTCCAACGGTGCGTCCTACCATCCTCGGCAAAAGGGTTGAACAGATAGACTTCCTGACCCAATACCTTTTTGCGGTAGCCGCTGGTCAGGTTGAAGTTTTCCTGTTTGATATCCAAAACTACGACCGAGCTTTTGTAACTCAACAGGTTCGGTATCACGATACCGACACCTTTACCCGAGCGGGTCGGTGCCGCCAGCAATGCAAACTGCTGGCCGCTGTAATGCAACAGCTTGCCGTTGTATTTGCCGACGACTAACGATGTATCGGATTGCTTGAAAAAGCCTGCCTTTACCAGGTCCGACATTCCTGAAAACCTTGCCTCGCCGTGCAGGCTGGGGGAAGCTGTCCTCCATATGGGAACGAGGCTGAACAGGTAGGCCAGCAGCGGCAGACCGAAGCCGGCTATACCTGATGTCTTAATTTGTAAAGAATACGCTGCAACCTGAGGAAGATGCAGCGTATTGAAATATTTGAACCATGTCGTCAGTACCAGCGGGGTTTTATCCAGTCCCAGCCATTGCAGTAAGATAAAGCCGGAAAGGTAGCTGCCGGCAACCAAGGAAAGCAGCAATAAAATTGCCGTAATGATGAATTTGTTGCGTAGGGTCATTTTTATATGCCTCTTAACTTTAGATGATTAAATCGGTTTTAGAAATCAATAAGCAATCTTTAGCAGTAAAGGTCGTCTGAAAAAGCTTTCAGACGACCTTTTTTACACAAGGTTCTTAACCGCGTACGCGTTCGATTTTTGCGCCTACGCCGCCGAGTTTTTTCTCGATGTATTCATAGCCGCGGTCGAGGTGGTAGATGCGTTCGACGATGGTTTCGCCATCTGCGACCAAACCGGCCATGACGAGGCTGGCGGAGGCGCGCAGGTCGGTTGCCATCACGACGGCGCCGGAGAGTTTTTCCACGCCTTTGATGTAGGCGGTGTTGCCTTCAGTGGTGATGTCTGCACCCATGCGGTTGAGTTCGGGAACGTGCATGAAGCGGTTTTCAAAAATGGTTTCCACTACGCGGCTGCTGCCTTCGGCAATGGCATTCATGGCCATAAACTGTGCCTGCATGTCGGTTGGGAAGCCTGGGTGGACGACGGTGCGGATGTCCACGGCTTTGGGGCGTTGCTGCATGTCGATGGAAATCCAGTTGTCGCCGGCTTCGATGATGGCGCCGGCTTCGGTCAATTTGTTTAACACGACTTCCATGGTTTTGGGAGCGGCATTGCGCAGGACGACTTTGCCGCCAGTCATGGCGACGGCGCAGAGGAAGGTGCCGGCTTCGATGCGGTCGGGAACGACGCTGTGTTCGCAGCCGTGCAGCTCTTTTACGCCTTCGATGGTCATGGTTGCTGTACCGATGCCGCTGATTTTTGCGCCCATTTTGACAAGGCATTCGGCCAAATCAACGACTTCGGGTTCGATGGCGCAGTTTTCGAGGATAGTGGTGCCTTCGGCAAGTGTGGCCGCCATCAACAGGTTTTCAGTGCCGCCTACGGTCACGACATCCATGGTAACGCGCGTGCCTTTCAGACGGCCTTTGGCTTTGACGTAACCGTGTTCGATGGTGATTTCCGCACCCATGGTTTCGAGGCCTTTGAGGTGTTGGTCAACCGGACGCGAACCGATGGCGCAGCCGCCGGGCAGGCTGACTTGGGCTTCGCCGAAGCGGGCGAGGGTCGGGCCTAAAACCAAGATGGATGCGCGCATGGTTTTTACCAGCTCGTAAGGTGCGCAGGTGTTGTTGACAGTGCCGCCGTTGATTTCAAATTCGGAGATGTTGTCGGTCAAAACGCGTGCGCCCATGCCTTGCAGCAGTTTTTGGGTGGTTTTGACGTCGGCGAGCATGGGTACGTTTTTCAAGCGTAAAGTGCCGGAAGTCAGCAGGCCGGCACACATCAGCGGCAGGGCGGCGTTTTTTGCGCCGGATACGATGATTTCGCCGTTGAGGGGGCCGTTGGCAGAGATTTTGAGTTTGTCCACAGGATGTCTTTCGTTATTTGTCTGCACGGTTTATGCCGCACAAATGAAATGAGATGAATAATAAACCATCAATTATAAGGGATTATGCCCTTGCTGTTAGATTTGGCAGTATTAAATTTTCACAAGGTTTGTTTAAGTTGCGAAAGGATAAGATTTCAGGCCGTCTGAATGGTTCAGACGGCCTGTTTGCCAAGGCTTATTTTTTGGCTTTGAAGCCTAAGAGGTGTTGCGTGGTGGCCAGCCATGCGCCGAATACGCCCAGCGCGATGACGAAGCCGAATACCAGCGACACTTCGCTAAATGTGAAGAAACGCCAGCCGATGTTCAGGCCGTAGGGTTTGAAAATCGCGTCCACCAGCGGCCGTACTTCTGCCAGCAGCCAAGCCGACAAGCCCAAGCTGACGGCGGCGGAGAAAATACTCTGCCACATTGCCTGATAAAGGAAAGGACGGCGGATGAAGGAAGCGGGCGCACCCAACAGCTTGGTGATTTCCAACTCTTCCTTGCGGCTGAGGATTTGCAGGCGGATGGTGTTGTGTGCCACCAAGACAAAGGCCATGCCCAAAGTCAGCGAGAGGAACCACAAAATCTTGCGGATAAATTCGTTAATACGATAAAGGGTTTGTACCCATTCCGTATCCATGGTTGCCGATTCGACGCGCGGCAGTTTGGTAATGTCTTTATAGATGGCCTGCATCTGATCCGGAGAAGTGGCAGGGTCGGGCGTAACGATAAAGACGTCGGGCAACGGGTTGCCATCGAGCATGGAAACGAGGTTTTGGTCGAGATTGGTCTGCAATTCTTCCAAACCTTCCTGCTTGCTGATAAAGCGGACTTTATCGATACGGCTGTCGCGTTGGAGCAGGTTTTTCACCGTATCGGCATCAGAACTTGCCGCATCGGTGTCCATATAAACCGTAATTTGCGGCGACTCGTTGAGTTTGCCCAATACGCTTTGACCGCTTTGGATGCCTAAATACATAAAAAGCGGCAAGGTCATGGCAACGGCAAGCATGAGCAGGGTCAGCAGCGTGCCGATGGGTTGGCGCAAAAGCTCTTTGAGCGCGGCGCGTGCCGATTCGACGTGTAACGAGATGTAATGAATCATGCTCATGCGAGACGTCCTTTCTGCAGGCGCAAGACGCGGTGGCCGTAATCCGCCATCAGCGTTTCATCGTGCGCCGCAACAATCACGGTCGTGCCTGCTTCATGGAAGGTTTTGAACAATTCCATAATATCCAACGCGTAGGCGCGGTCGAGGCTGGCGGACGGCTCGTCGGCAATCAGCAGGCTGGGTTGGTGAACCACTGCGCGCGCGATGCACAAACGCTGTTGTTCGCCGCCGGACAAAGTGATGGGCATATCGTTTTCGCGGCCTTTCAAGCCGACTTTCTCAATCGCAATACGCGCGCGCTCTTCCGCTTTGCGCGGCTGATAGCCGCTAATCCGCAAAGGCAGGATAACGTTTTGCAAGACATTGCGGTCGTAGAGGATTTTGTGGTCTTGGAAGACAATGCCGATATGTTGGCGCATAAAGCCGATCTGATTGTCGCTCAAGGTGCCGAGGTCTTGATTGTTGAACCAAACCTTGCCTTTGGTAGGCTTGGTAATGCCTGAAATCAGCTTCAAAATGGTGGATTTGCCCGAGCCCGAATGGCCGGCGATAAAAATCATCTCACCTTTGTTAATCTGGAAACTGACATTTTTCAGGGCTTCGAAACCGCCGGGATAGGTTTTGGAAACTTGTTCGAAACGGATCATGGGTTTTCCTGAAAATAGGGATTCAGACGGCCGGCGTCATCGATAGGGCAACATGTCGTCTGAAAAAATGGGGATATTCACAGATTATAAATATTTCGGCTGCTTTTTGATAGTGAAACCCCGGTTCTGCCTGTGGATACACTGCCGGTTTGCAACACAAAGCAATATGGTTTGAAAAAAGGCCGTCTGAACGATTGGGTTTCAGACGGCCTTTTGAGTTTATCGGCGTATTCCCCCAAAAGTAGGAATACAAACAAAGATAAGCAATGTTTCTAATTGAATCCTTATTCAAAATAGGCAACAATACCCAGAATAATTTCGTAATATTAAGTGGGAATAAATATGGATCATTCCGTTCATAACAAGCTGGTTTCTTTTATCTGGAGCATTGCAGACGACTGTCTGCGCGATGTCTATGTACGCGGTAAATATCGTGATGTAATCTTGCCGATGTTTGTACTTCGCCGTTTGGATACCTTGCTTGAGCCAAGCAAAGAAGCGGTATTGGAAGAAGTACGCTTTCAAAAAGAAGAATTGGCATTCACCGAATTGGATGACCTTCCCCTTAAAAAAATTACCGGCCATGTTTTTTATAACACCTCAAAATGGACATTAAAATCCCTCTATCAAACCGCCAGCAATACGCCGCAGTATATGCTGGCCAATTTTGAAGAATATCTTGATGGTTTTAGTGCCAACGTGCAGGAAATTATCAACTGCTTCAAGCTGCGTGAACAAATCCGCCACATGTCCCATAAAAATGTTTTGCTGAGTGTGTTGGAAAAATTTGTCTCCCCTTACGTCAACCTGACGCCTAAAGAGCAACAAGACCCGGATGGCAACAAATTGCCCGCCTTGAGCAATTTGGGCATGGGCTATGTATTTGAAGAACTGATCCGTAAATTTAATGAAGAAAACAACGAAGAAGCCGGCGAACACTTCACCCCACGCGAAGTGATTGAGTTGATGACGCATTTGGTCTTTGATCCGCTCAAAAACCAAATCCCGGCGGCTATTACGATTTACGACCCGGCTTGCGGCAGCGGCGGTATGCTGACCGAATCACAAAACTTTATTGAACAAAAATATCCGCTGCCAGAATCGCAAGTTGAGCGCTCAATTTTCTTATTCGGTAAAGAAATCAACGACGAAACTTACGCCATCTGCAAATCCGACATGATGATTAAAGGCGATAATCCCGAAAACATCAAAGTCGGCTCCACCCTTGCCACCGACAGCTTCCAAGGCGAACACTTTGACTTCATGCTTTCCAATCCGCCATACGGCAAAAACTGGAGCAATGACCAAGCATATATTAAAGATGGCAAAGAGGTTATCGACAGCCGCTTCAAAGTCTCCCTGCCTGACTACTGGGGCAATGAAGAAACTCTTAATGCCACCCCGAGTGCTAGTGATGGACAGCTATTATTCCTAATGGAAATGGTCAGCAAAATGAAATCGCCGAATGACAACAAAATCGGCAGCCGAGTGGCCTCCGTGCACAACGGCTCAAGCCTTTTTACCGGCGATGCAGGTTCGGGGGAGAGCAATATCCGTCGCCATATCATTGAGAACGATTTGCTGGAGGCCATCGTACAGCTGCCCAACAAGCTATTCTACAATACAGACATTACCACCTACATTTGGCTGCTGTCCAACAACAAACCCGAAGCGCGCAAAGGCAAAGTACAGCTGATTGATGCCAGCCTCTTATTCCGTAAGCTGCGTAAAAAACTAGGCGAAAAAAACTGCGAATTTGCGCCGGAGCATATTGCGGAAATTACCCAAAACTATCTTGATTTCAGCGCCAAAGCACGCGAAACCGACAGCCAAAATGAAGCGGTCGGCTTGGCTTCGCAAATTTTTGACAATCAAGATTTCGGCTATTACAAAGTCACTATTGAACGCCCGGATCGTCGCTCTGCCCAATTTACCGCAGAGAATATTGCGTCTTTACGTTTTGACAAAGCCTTGTTTGAGCCGATGCAATATCTTTATCAGCAACATGGCGAACAAGTTTACAACGCCGAATTTTTAGCTAAAACCGAGCCAGAAATCAGCGCTTGGTGTGAAGCGCAGGGCATTGCCTTAAACAACAAAAACAAAGCCAAACTGCTGGATGTCAAAACGTGGGAAAAAGCCGCCGCACTTTTTCAGACGGCCTCAACCTTGCTCGAACATTTCGGTTCAACCCAATTTGACGATTTCAACCAATTCAAACAAGCCGTGGAAGGCCGTCTGAAAGCCGAAAAAATCGCCCTGTCTGCCACAGAGAAAAAAGCCATTTTCAATGCCGTAAGCTGGTACAACGAAGATGCCGCCAAAGTGATTGCCAAAACGCTTAAGCTCAAACCAAATGAATTGGATGCCCTTTGCCAACGCTACCAATGCCAAGCCGACGAGCTGGCAGACTTTGGCTATTACACCACCGGCAAAGCAGGCGAATATATCCTATATGAAACCAGCAGCGACTTACGCGACAGTGAATCCATACCGCTTAAACAAAATATCCACGACTATTTCAAGGCCGAAGTGCAGCCGCACATCAGCGAAGCATGGCTGAATATGGAAAGCGTGAAAATCGGCTATGAAATCAGCTTCAATAAATACTTCTACCGCCATAAACCATTACGCAGCCTTGCAGAAGTGGCCCAAGATATTTTGGCGTTAGAAAAACAGGCTGACGGCTTGATTAGTGAGATTTTAGGGGAAATCTATGAGTGATTTAATTATTTATAACACTGATGACGGCAAAGCCAATGTTGCGTTATTAGTGATGGAAAACGAAGCGTGGCTTACACAAAATCAGTTGGCAGAACTTTTTGACACCTCTGTACCAAATATAACCACCCACATAAAAAACATATTAAAAGACAAAGAGTTATATGAAAATTCAGTTATTAAGGATTATTTAATAACTGCTCAAGACGGCAAAAACAACGCCAAGCAGACAGTGAAGATTTAAAAATATTAGAAAATTGGCAAAAAGAAATCAAACAGTTAAAAGATAAACGGTAGTTAAAGCTATGCATCCTATACAAGCGGTCAGATTTTAAGGATTTTTTGCAAATGAGACGATACGAGAGTTACAAAGATTCGGGCGTGGAATGGCTGGGGGAAGTGCCGAGCCATTGGGGATTAACTATAGGAATGAATGTATTCAGAGAAAATAAACGTGATAATAAAGGAATGAAAGAAAAAACTGTTCTTTCATTGAGTTATGGTCAAATAATTATAAAACCTGAGGAAAAATTAGTTGGCCTTGTTCCTGAATCATTTGAAACCTATCAGATTGTAGAACCAAACGATATTATTATTCGTTGTACTGATTTGCAAAACGATCAAACTAGTTTACGAACAGGGTTAGCAAAAGATAAAGGTATTATTACGAGTGCTTATCTGAATTTAAAGGTTATAAATAATTATTCTGCTAAATTTTTACATTATTATCTTCATACTTTAGACATTACTAAAGTACTTTATAAATTTGGTTCTGGACTGAGACAGAATTTAAGTTTTTTAGACTTTAAACGGTTACCTATTATTGATATTCCTCTCTCCGAACAACAAAAAATCGCACAATTCCTAGACGATAAAACCGCTAAAATCGATCAGGCGGTGGATTTGGCGGAAAAGCAGATTGCCCTGTTGAAAGAGCACAAGCAGATTCTGATTCAAAATGCCGTAACCCGAGGCTTAAACCCTGATGTGCCGTTAAAAGATTCCGGTGTGGAATGGATAGGGCAAGTGCCGGAGCATTGGGAAGTGAAGAAAATTACTCATATTTTCCCAAATATTGGTAGTGGTACAACACCAAACTCTAGTGATCCTAGTTTTTATGAGGGAAATATTAATTGGTTGCAAACGGGTGATTTAACTGATGGATATATTTATAAAACCAGCAAAACAATTACTCATAAAGCCTTACAAGCTTATTCAACTCTGAAAATTTATCCTAAAAATAGTCTTGTAATTGCTATGTATGGAGCAACAATAGGAAAAGTTGGATTACTGCAAATTGAGACAACAACAAATCAAGCTTGTTGTGTATTAAGCACAGCTTTGAATATAGAAATGAAGTATGTTTTTTATCTATTTCAGGGAATAAAAGAAAGTTTAGTTGCTATGTCTTATGGCGGTGGTCAACCTAATATAAGCCAAGAAAAAATAAAAAGTCTAAAGTTGCCTTTTCCAAATGCGAGCGAGCAAGAACAAATCGCAGACTACCTAGACAAACAAACCGCTAAAATTGACCAAGCCATCGCATTAAAAACAGCCCATATTGAAAAGCTAAAAGAATACAAAAGCGTGTTAATTGACTATGCGGTAACCGGCAAGGTGCGGGTATCGGTGTGAAAAGTGCGGCCAAAAAATCCGATGGATTTTGAATATTGGCGCTACAACTTGGGCGTAATGAATAAATTTTAAAAAATTCACAAAAGGGTGAAAAATGGTTTCAGGAACTAAGGAAAAAGATTTAGAAATTGCCATCGAAAAAGCCTTAACCGGCACTTGGCGTGAAAACATGGAAAATAAGCTGGGCGAGCCGAAGGCGGAATACCTGCCGTGCCATCATGGTTTTGAGCTGGCATTTTCACAGGATTTTGATGCGCAGTTTGCGATTGACACGCGCCTGTTTTGGCAATTCCTGCAAACCAGCCAAGAGGCAGAACTTGCCCGTTTTCGACAGCTCAACCCAAACGACTGGCAGCGTAAAATTCTAGAGCGTTTAGACCGCCAAATAAAGAAAAACGGCGTGTTGCACCTGCTGAAAAAAGGCTTGGATATTGATAGCGCCCATTTTGATTTGCTCTACCCCGTTCCACTTGCCAGCAGCGGCGAAAAGGTCAAGCAGCGTTTTGAACAGAATCGGTTTAGCTGTATGCGCCAAGTGCCTTATTCTGCCTCAAGCAATGAAACGGTGGATATGGTGCTGTTTGTCAATGGCTTGCCGATTATTACTCTTGAGCTGAAAAACCATTGGACGGGTCAGACGGCCATTGATGCCCAAAAACAATATCGCAACCGAGATTTAAGCCAAACGCTGTTTCATTTCGGGCGTTGTTTGGCGCATTTTGCCTTAGATACGGAAGAAGCTTATATGACCACCAAATTGGCGGGGCCTGCTACGTTTTTCTTGCCGTTTAATTTGGGCAACAACTGCGGTAAGGGCAATCCGCCGAATCCAAACGGACACCGCACGTCGTATTTATGGCAAGAGGTGTTCAGCAAAGCCAGCCTTGCCAACATTATTCAGCATTTTATGCGTTTAGATGGTTCAACCAAAGATCCGCTGGAGAAACGCTCGCTCTTTTTCCCCCGCTATCATCAATTAGAGGTGGTGCGCCGTTTGATTGCTGATGTCAGCGAACAAGGCGTGGGTAAACGTTATTTGATTCAACATTCTGCCGGTTCGGGCAAGTCTAATTCCATTACTTGGCTGGCGTATCAGTTGATTGAAGCTTATCCGCGCAATGAAAAGGCGGCAAACGGTAGAGAGGCAGACCGCCCGATTTTTGATTCGGTGATTGTCGTAACCGACCGCCGTCTGCTGGATAAGCAACTGCGCGACAATATCAAAGATTTTTCAGAAGTGAAAAACATTGTTGCGCCGGCGTTGAGTTCGGCAGAATTGCGGCAATCGCTTGAGCAGGGTAAGAAAATCGTCATCACCACGATTCAAAAATTCCCGTTTATTGTGGATGGCATCGCTGATTTGAGTGATAAACAATTTGCGGTGATTATTGATGAGGCGCACAGCTCACAATCCGGTTCGGCACACGACAATATGAACCGAGCCATCGGCAAAACGGAAGACCTTGATGCCGAAGATGTGCAAGATTTGATTTTACAAGCCATGCAATCCCGCAAAATGCGCGGCAATGCGTCGTATTTTGCTTTCACCGCCACACCGAAAAACAGCACTTTGGAAAAATTCGGCGAGAAACAGGCGGATGGTAAATTTAAGCCGTTCCACCTTTATTCCATGAAGCAAGCGATTGAAGAAGGCTTTATTTTGGATGTAATCGCGAATTACACTACTTATAAAAGTTTTTATGAGATCACTAAATCGATTGAAGATAATCCGGAATTTGATAGTAAGAAGGCACAAAGCCGTCTGAAAGCTTATGTAGAGCGTTCGCAACAAACGATTGATACTAAAGCGGAGGTGATGCTGGATCATTTTATCCAGCAAATCTTTAACCGTAAAAAGCTCAAAGGCAAAGCCAAGGGAATGGTGGTAACGCAAAATATTGAAACCGCCATTCGCTATTTTCAGGCGTTAAACCGCTTGCTGGCTGAGCGAGGCAATCCATTTAAAATTGCGATTGCGTTTTCAGGCAGTAAAGTGGTTGATGGCGTTGAATACACCGAAGCGGAAATGAATGGGTTTGCAGAAAGTGAAACCAAAGAGTATTTCGATCAAGATGAATATCGTTTGCTGGTGGTTGCCAATAAATATCTGACTGGTTTCGACCAGCCGAAATTGTGTGCGATGTATGTGGATAAGAAACTCTCCGGCGTACTTTGTGTGCAAGCTTTATCTCGTTTAAATCGCAGTGCGAATAAGTTGGGTAAACGCACGGAAGATTTGTTTGTGTTGGACTTTTTTAACAGCGTTGAAGATATTCAGCAAGCATTTGAGCCGTTTTATACTTCTACGTCGTTGTCGCAAGCAACCGATGTCAATGTCTTGCATGATTTGAAAGATCAGTTGGATGAAACCGGCGTGTATGAACAAGCGGAGGTCAACGACTTTACTGAAGGCTATTTTGCCAATAAAGACGCACAACAATTAAGCAGTATCATTGATGTAGCGGTTCAACGTTTCGACCATGAGTTGGCGCTTGAGCCAACCCAAAAAGTCGATTTTAAAATCAAGGCAAAACAGTTTTTAAAAATTTACGGGCAAATGGCCTCTATCATTAATTTTGAAAATATCGCTTGGGAAAAGCTCTATTGGTTCCTCAAATTCTTAGTACCAAAATTAAAAGTACAAGATCCGATGGATGAATTTGATGAAATTTTAGATGCTGTGGATTTAAGCTCTTACGGCTTGGCGCGCACCAAACTGAATTACAGCATTAAATTAGATGATGAAGAAACAGAGCTTGACCCACAAAATCCAAATCCACGCGGCACGCATGGTGAAGATAAAGAAAAAGATCCGATTGATGAAATTATTCGTGTCTTTAACGAAAGATGGTTTCAAGGTTGGAGCGCAACGCCGGATGAACAACGGGTGGAGTTTATCAGTACTAAAAATCGCATCTGCAAACATAAAGATTTTAAGCAGAAATATCTGAATAACCCTGATATCCATACCCGTGAATTGGCTTTTCAAGCCATTGTGAACGAGGTGATGAACGAAAGCCGCATAGCTAAATTGGAACTGTACAAACTCTTTGCCACAGATGCCGCATTTAGAACCGCTTGGACGCAGAGTTTGCAACGAGCGTTGGCTAGGTAGAAATAAAGGCCGTCTGAACGGTTGGGTTTCAGACGGCCTCGGTATCAGCGCAGGTTAAGCACCCTATCCGCTGTTTTATTTACATTTGGTCTTGGCCAAATTCACGGCGGCGGTCAGACTTTTTTCGTTGACTTCGCCGGTGATGGTTTGTTTGTAGCCGCATTTCGGCGCTTCGACGACAGTGAAGGGCAATACGCCGACGTTGTTGCCGTGGGCTTTCATGAAGTTGCGGCTGTTGGCGCCGGTGTAACGCCAAATCGGGTAGCTGACCGGTGTTTGTTTCAGGAACTTGCCGATGTTGTCGGTCGTATCCAGCGCGATGCCGACCATATCGACGCTGCCTTTTTTCTGCGCTTTGTACCATGCGGACATGGCGGGCATTTCTTTACGGCAGGGGCCGCACCAGGTTGCCCAAAGGTTGACCACGCGGACGGGGGCTTTGAGCGATTCCAGGCTTTGCGGTTTGTTGTCCTGCCAACCTGCCGTTTCATCGGCGGCAAAGGCCGGCGCAGCGGTAAAAACGGTGGCGGACAAGAGAAGGGCGGTTAAGGCTTTCATGGTTGTATCCTTGAGGTTGCCAATCGAAATTGTGTTTATTGTAAAACGGTTTGGTGGGCATGCCTACCGATTCGTATCAAGATATCAGGTAAAAAGTTTGAGTAAAAATCAGTTGCAGACGATAATAACCGCCATCATTGAATGATTTTGCAATAATACGGAGACTTTCATGTCATCTGAATTCACACTTTATCACAACCCGCGTTGCAGCAAATCGCGTGCCGCGCTGGCTTTGCTCGAAGAAAAAGGCGTTGCCGCCGACGTGGTCAAATATCTGGATACCGCGCCCGATTTGGCGACTTTGCAGGATATGTTTGCCAAACTCGGCATCGAATCGGTGCGCGGCATGATGCGCACGAAAGACGATTTGTACAAAGAATTGGGTTTGGATAATCCTGATTTGGACAATGCCGCCCTGCTTCAGGCAATTGCCGAACACCCTGCCCTGCTCGAGCGTCCCGTTTTGGTAACGCCTACGCGCGCAGCCATCGGCCGTCCGTTGGAAAACATTGCCGCCCTACTCGGCTGACGGGGTTGGATAAGGCCGTCTGAAGATGATTTCCCTGCTTAAAAGCCGCAATGGCCTGCGATATTACCTGTTTCGCGGCCTTGCTTTGAGCGTTTTGCTGGTGTGCGGTATTTTTTTGAGCGGCACATGGCAGATTTACCGGACAGGTTTGCAAACCTTGCCGAAGGACGTTCATGCCGATGCGGCGGTGGTGTTAGGTGCGGCGGCGTGGGACAAACGCCCGTCGCCGGTATTCCGTGAGCGCATCAACCATGCCATCACGCTCTACCAAAGCCATCGGGTCGGCAAAATCATTTTCACCGGCGGTACGCCCAAAAAAGGATTTATGACCGAAGCCGAAGTGGGGCGCCGATACGCGCTCAAGCAGGGCATACCGGCGCACAATATCCTGTTTGAAAACATGTCGCGCAACACTTACGAAAACCTGCGCAATATCATCCCCATCATGCACGCCAACGGAGTCGGCAGCATTATCGTTGTCAGCGACCCGTATCATTTGGCGCGTGCCGAAGAAATGGCCGCCGATTTGGGCTTGTCAGACGCGCAGTTCTCCGCCACTCCGACCACGCGCTTTGACGAGCGCAGCAAGAAAGCCAAGTTTCTGATGCAGGAGAGCTATTCTTTGTTTCTCTACCGTATCGGCAAATGGAGCGATGCGGTTTGGAATTGGATAGGTGGTTGAGCCTTCGGTAATCCATGTAAAAGGCCGTCTGAATCCTTTTAGGTTTCAGACGGCCTAAATGTATACTTACTTATTGATATTGATTTGCAGCTGCACTGCCAAAAATGACTACAGCTACAGCCAGTACCAGATAGATGACAAACAGAATCAAGGCAGCCTTGAAATAATTGGCTTTATTCGGATTGGTGTTTGAGCCGAATGCCCATACAAGCGTCATAACTATATTGACTAGCGGAATCATCAAAATCAAGTTTGTTAGCAACCATTCTTTGATGCTGACGACCGGAGCCTGAGGCTGGTCGATTTGGTTTTGTCCGTTCATACGTACCCAGTAATTTTGTTGAAAGAACAGTAATTATACTCATTAAATCTTTATCGGCATAGCATGTTCAGGCCGTCTGAATCTTCAGGCGGCCTGAGCCTATGATTTTTGCAGCCGCTATTTCAATCGGATGTAAAACGTACCGTCCGGCACGACGGGCAGGTATTTGCGGTAGAAGTCCAGATAGGTCTTGTTTGGGTCTATGTCGGCAAACTGCTGCGGATACAGAGTTTTGGCGATAAATTGCGCGCTGGCCAAATCGGTGAGCGAGCGGGAGGCGGTGTGGTAGATGCCGTAAACGCGTTTGTTTTTGACGGCAGGAATGTCTGCCCAGCCTTTGCGTTTGACAAATCCGGCCAGGCGGCGTTGCGCATCGGCCTGGCTGATGCCTATGCCCATCGCCATAATGCCAGGCTTGTCTTTATGGCCGTTTTCCGTCCCCGAAATGACGATGACGTCGGGTTTGGCCGTCAGGAATTTTTCAGGGTTTATCGGTCCCCAGTTTTTAACGTAAGGCGCGGCGATATTGTTGCCGCCTGCTGTGTCGGCAATCGCGCCCCACATATCTTTGCCGAAGGTGTAGCTGTATTCGGACGGGCCTTTGTCGCCGAACTCGATATAGATTTTCGGTTTGGACTGCTTGGCGCGCGCGACGCGTTTTTGGATATCGGCAATGCCTCGGGCGTATTCGGCGGCAATTTTTTGGGCGCGCGCCTGCGTACCGTTGAGTTCGCCGAAAATTTCCGCACTGCGCGTGTGCCGCGCGACGGTTTCGGCGTTGAAATCGACCACGACGACGGGTATGCCTGCCGCTTTAATGCGCGGCAGGTGGGTGGCGACGGCCTTATACTGCCAGTCGGCCAGAATCAATACGTCCGGCTTGAGCGCGAGCGTTTTCTCCAGTGAAAACGTGCCGGTGCTGATGTTGCCGATGTCCGCAATGTTTTGCAGCGTAGGCAGCTTCTGTTTGAACATCGCCCAGCTGCCGGGATTGAATTTCTCCCAAAACTCACGCGAAATGCCGATGACGTTTTTAAATTTGTCTGCGCCCGTTACCGCGATATAGTCGGGATAGTAAAACGCCAAAACCGCGCGTTTGACAGGGACATCGACTTTGACTTCGCGTCCCAATACGTCTTTGATAGTTTTGATTTCGGCTTGGGCAAAAATGGGCAGGAGGGAGAGGGCGGCAAATAAAGCGCGTTTGTTCATGAGCGGATACTTTCAAAGAAATGATTATCATTAGTTTTGTTTTCAGGAGAAAAGTTCCCAGACGGTCCTTCTGCGCCGACATTATTTTCAGACGGCCTTACATTGTTTAAACCTTGCCGAAAAAGTAAAATACCTGTTTTCAAAGACTCTGGAGCCATCATGACCGTCAAAACCCGTTTCGCCCCCAGCCCCACCGGCTACCTGCACATCGGCGGCGTACGTACCGCCTTGTTTTCATGGGCGTTTGCCCGCCATCATAAAGGCGAGTTCCTATTGCGTATCGAAGACACCGACTTGGCGCGCTCTACTGCCGAATCCGTCAACATCATCCTCGACGGCATGAAATGGGTCGGCCTGAACTACGACAACGCCGACAACGTCGTGTACCAAACCCGCCGTTTCGACCGCTATAAAGAAGTCATCGCCGAACTTTTAGAAAAAGGCCATGCCTACTACTGCTATTGCAGCAAAGAAGAGCTGGAAGCCATGCGCGAGAAAGCAGAAAAAGAAGGCACGGCGACGTACGATCGCCGTTGGCGTCCGGAAGAAGGCAAAACTCTGCCCGAAATCCCTGCCGACGTTCAACCCGTCGTCCGCTTCAAAACGCCTTTGGACGGCGTTACGAAATGGACGGACTTGGTCAAAGGCGAAATCTCCATCCCCAACGAAGCACTCGACGACCTGATTATCGCCCGCGCCGACGGCACGCCGACCTACAACTTCTGCGTTGTCGTGGATGACTACGACATGGGCATTACCCACGTTATCCGTGGTGACGACCATGTGAACAACACCCCGAAACAAATCAATATTTTAAAAGCCATTGGCGCCACCCTGCCCGAATACGGCCACCTGCCGATGATTCTTAACGAACAAGGCAAAAAAATCTCCAAACGCAGCGGCGATACCGTTGCCATCACCGATTTCGGCGCAATGGGTATCCTGCCCGAAGCCATGCTCAACTATCTGGCACGCTTGGGCTGGGCGCACGGCGACGATGAATTCTTCACAATGGAACAATTTATCGAATGGTTTGATTTGAAAGACGTTTCCCCGTCTCCAAGCCGTATGGACTTGAAGAAACTCTACTGGATTAACGGCGAACATATCAAAATCACCGCTAACGAAAAACTGGCCGAAATGGTGAAACCGCGTCTCGCTCTGCGCGATATCCATGAAACAAGCAAGCCTGCTTTGGAAGACGTGTTGGCATTGGTCAAAGACCGCGCCCAAGACCTGAACACACTTGCCGACGAGTGCCTCTACTTCTACGTCAAACAAACCCCTGCCGAAGCAGACGTGCAGAAACACTGGGACGACGAAGCCGCCGCCCGTATGCTGCGCTTTGCCGAACGCCTCGAAGGGCTGGAAGACTGGACAGCTGAAGCCATCCACGACCTCTTCAAACCTTTTTGCGACGAAGAAGGCATTAAAATGGGCAAACTCGGTATGCCCCTACGCCTCGCTGTCTGCGGTACGGCGAAAACCCCAAGCGTCGATGCCGTATTGGCATTAATCGGCAAAGAAGAAGTGTTGAAACGGATTCGTTCGTAAGGCATGAATGATAAAAGGCCGTCTGAAATGTTTCAGACGGCCTTTTTATTTTGAACAGGATTTATTTATTCTTCTTCGTTCGGTTTGTTTTTATCTTTTTTGCGCCATAGGCCTTTAAACAATGCACCTGCTGCAACAGCACCAAAAATAATCAGTTTGCCGAATTTAGCCAGTAATGCGCCGGCCAAAGCTAATAATCCCAGTTTTTTTGCAGCGATACCGCCAACCAAGGCAGCCAGTCCGTATTCAGCCACTTTGTCGGTTGCGGCATTGAAATCACTGTAGCGCTTGCCTTCATTGAATTCGATATTACCCAACAATTCTTGCACAATAGGTTTGTATTGATCTATGCTTTTCAAATCGGTGATCATAGTCAATTCAATATAGCCTTCGCGTCCCAGCTGGAAAGTATTGTAGTTGATGGCAGGATTGGGATCGGGTTCGTTTTTATTCAGAACGTCAATCGACCAAATCAGACGATGGGTCTTTGCATCATATTGCGGTTTTTCTACCCAGCCGCGTGTTTCCAATTCCGGCAGGTTGCGGGAGGCACGCTCTTTATTTTGTTCCTCGGTGCCTTCTTTCAGTTGCTCGAGCATGGCCTCAACATCCCATTCTTTGGCATCATCGTCTTTGATATAGCCGGAATCGGTAAAGGTTAGGTCTACCATCCAATTAGTATCACCGTCCTCGTTTTCCGACTCGGGGAGAATCAGGCCGTAGCGGTTGGGGTCTGTGGCGTTGCCTGCTTCCCTCATCATGGCATTGGCGCGATTTTTTTTCACAAAGACCATTTTTGCAGGCAGTTTCAGTTTGGCCTGATTGCCCAAATCAACGGTTGCTGGGCCTTGGACGATCTGGTCGTCAACGTAGTTTGCGATAGAGTCTGAGGCTTGTTGCGCTTCTTGCCCGGATGCCTCGACGGCAGAAGCGGTATCAGCGTTGGCTGCAGAAGCCGGTAGGGTTTGGATAGATAGTAGGGCTGCCAAAACGGCATAGGCGAGACGGTTGCTTTTCATCATAGGGTTCTCATGAAAGAAGAATTAAAAAGATGCAGACAGCCGCAACACCATATGCTCCGGCATGACTAAAGGGTAAATTTTACAATAAATAAATCATATTTACATATTTAAATATGACTGTAATTTAAAAAATACAGGAAAGCTTTTTGACGAGAGGCAGAGCCATCATTGTGAAACTCAAAAAGGCCGTCTGAAAATTTTTCAGACGGCCTTTTATAATAAAACCAGAAAATAATGGAATAAGGCGGAGAATATGAGAAAATAATAGCCGCCTGCCTGCCACAACAGTTGATTGAATTAACTTTTATCGGCAGCCTGAATGTCCGGATTGGATAAAATAAGCCGTCAAGAACAAAGACCAACAAGCATATTATGTAAACTTGGCGGCTGAAAAATCGGCTCTGCACTTTACTTTACAAATCAACAACTTTAAAGGAAAACCCATGAAAAAAACCTTACTTGCCTGATGATGCTATCTGCCGCCGCCGCGTATGCCGGTGAGGCGGAAGACCGTTTGCTGTCCGTCCAATCGGTTTACCGTGCCGCTTTGCATGAGCAAAACAGCAACGACAGCAAAATCATTTCCCTGCAAAGCGATTTGGAAAGCGCGCAGCGCCGTTTACAGGCCGCACAATCCGATATTGACCGTTTGAAAGGCGAAATTCAGACGGCCTTGGCTCAGAAAGAGCAGCAAAATGCCAAGCTGCAACAAGCCGGCCAGATGTTGGACGCGGCTTGGAATGCCGTTTACGGCGTAGGCGGCAGCAAGGCGAATCAATAATTTAGACATTGTATTATTTGCGTTTTATGCTTCTTTTATCATAGTTTATAAGGAAACCTCATGTCCCTACCTCCCTGCCCGAAATGCCAATCGGAATACACTTACGAAGACGGAGCTCAATACGTTTGCCCTGAGTGCGCCCATGAGTGGAACGAAGCCGATGCTGTGGCTGCCGGCGATGATGCCTTGGAAGTCAAAGATGCCAACGGCGCGGTCTTGCAAGATGGCGATACGGTAGTCTTGATTAAAGATTTGAAAGTCAAAGGCAGCTCTATGGTCATCAAGCAAGGCACCAAAGTCAAAGGCATCCGCCTGCAAGAGGGCGACCACAATATCGGTTGCAAAATCGATGGCAGCGCGATGAACTTGAAATCTGAGTTCGTCAAAAAAGCCTAAAGATTTTATTTTTGAAAGGCCGTTTGAAATCCGAAGATTAGGATTCAGACGGCCTTTATCTATTCATTCAAAATAAAATAAATATTTATTTAAAATTAAATGACTTTGATAGGGTTAAATTTCAGGCCGTCTGAAAAGCGGCGGCAAAATGTTCCGCACATACGCGGGTGCAAAACCGTTAAAATAACGCTTTCCCCTATTCTACGGAACCATTATGCCTCAGCCGACCGCCAAACAGATTTTGCACGAAGTATTCGGTTATCCCGAATTTCGTGGCAAGCAGGAGGCTATCGTCAATGCTTTGGCCGGCGGCGAGAGTTTGATGGTGCTGATGCCAACGGGCGGGGGCAAGTCTTTGTGTTACCAGATTCCGGCGCTGATGCGCGAAGGCGTGGCGGTTGTCGTATCGCCGCTGATTGCGTTGATGAACGACCAAGTGGCCAGCCTGCATGTGGCCGGGATTGAAGCAGCGGCAGTCAACAGCAGCACATCGGCAGATGAGGCACGCGATATTGCCGACAAGCTTGCCCAAGGCCGTCTGAAACTGCTTTATGTCGCTCCGGAACGCTTGGTTACCGACCGCTTTTTACGTTTTCTCGACCAACAAACCGTCAGTCTGTTTGCCATTGATGAGGCGCATTGCGTTAGCCAATGGGGACACGATTTCCGCCCCGAATATCAACAGCTCGGCTTGCTTGCCGAACGCTATCCGAACGTCCCGCGCATCGCCCTGACCGCTACCGCCGATGCGGCCACGCGAGCCGACATCAAGCATTATCTGCACTTGGACAATGCGCCCGAATTTATCTCCAGCTTTGACCGTCCGAATATTTATTATCAGGTTATCGAAAAAAATAATGGCAAAAAACAATTGCTGGATTTCATCCGCAAGCAGATGCATGGGCAAAGCGGCATTGTGTATTGCTTAAGCCGCAAAAAAGTCGAGGATGTGGCGCAGTTTTTGTGTGAAAACGGCTTGGAGGCGATTCCGTATCATGCCGGTTTGAGCATGGACGTGCGCGAGGAAAACCAACGCCGCTTTACGCATGAAGACAATATTATTGTGGTGGCGACCGTGGCGTTCGGTATGGGCATAGACAAACCCGATGTGCGCTTTGTCGCCCATCTCGATATGCCCCAAAGTGTCGAACATTTCTATCAGGAATCGGGGCGCGCCGGCCGGGACGGGCTGCCTGCCGTGAGCTGGCTGTGTTACGGTTTGAACGATTGGGTGTTGCTGCGCGAACGGATTGCCGAGGGCAACAGCGACGAGGTGCAAAAGCAAATCGAAATGCAAAAACTCGATGCCATGCTTTCCGTCTGCGAAACCGCCGCCTGCCGCCGCGTACTGCTGCTCAAACATTTCGGCGAAGAATCCGAACCCTGCGGCCATTGCGACAACTGCCTGCATCCGCCCGTGCGGTTTGACGGAACGGTGTTGGTGCAAAAATTACTCAGCTGCGTGTACCGCGCCGGACAACGTTTTGCCGCCGGTTACATCACCAACCTTTTGCGCGGCAAAAGCGACGATTGGATACAGCGCAACGGCCATGACAAGTTATCCACATTCGGCATCGGCAGCGAACAGACCGACAAAGAATGGCGCAGCGTCATCCGCCAGTGCATCAGCTTGGGCTATCTCACCGTCAATGTCGAGCAGCACCAAGCCCTGCAGTTGACCGAAGCGGCAAAAAAAGTCCTCAAGGGCGAAACCGAAGTCATGCTGCGCCCCCTGCGCCGAGAAAAAACGGCCACCCAAAAGCCGAAAGACGATTGGTTGCGTACCGAGCGCGAAGAGCGTTTGTGGCAGGCATTGCGCCAATGGCGGCAACAACGCGCCCGGGCAGAGGAAGTGCCGGCCTATGTGGTTTGCGGCGACAAAACCCTGCGCGATATTGTCGAGAAAATGCCCCGAAGTTTGGAGGATTTACATCAAATCTACGGCTTGGGCGAGGCGAAAATCAATAAATTCGGTTTGGAAATACTCGACGTTTGCGAAACGGCCGAAGCCGGTACAGTTTCCACAGACAGCGCACAAGTTATCCACAGCTTGGACGAGCGCGAACAGGTCTTAAAACAGGCTTTGGAAACTTGGCGCGAGCAGCAGGCAAGTGCCGATCAAGTAACGCTGGGTACGGTATTCTCCAACGAAAGCATGGACGATTTGCTGACCAATACGCCTGCCGAACCCATCGACCTTTTGGGCATGTATAAACTCGGCGAAAAACGTATCGAGCAATACGGAGAGGGCATTTTAAACATCTGCCGCCCGTTTTCAGACGGCCTGAGCGAAGAGGATAAACGCAAACGCCGATTGATGCGCCGTCTGCTTCAGTGGAACATCGATACTGCCCGCCATGAAGGCCTCGAAGCCTATCAGATATGCAGCAAAGTTACCCTACGCGCGATTGCCGCCCGACGGCCGCAAGATTTGGCGGAGCTGGCGGAAATCCACGGCATGAATGCGGAGAAAACCGACAAATATGGCGCGGAAATTGTCGAATTGTGCAAACAAGCGGATTAATTGATCGCGTTTATTGTCAAAGGCCGTCTGAAGCCCAATCAAGCATGGTGTTTCAGACGGCCTTTTTGAAATTTTAATCTTTATAAAACAATGAATAAGAAAATAACTTTATTTGTTTTGTCAGTTTTCCAAAGCTGTCTCGTCTAAACAGGCATGAAATATGGGATGGTGCCGATTGATTTTTCGTCCCAGCCCATTTGACACACATCGATAAGGAAAATAAATGAACACCTCAGCCAACCCCTCTTGGCAGGCCGCTTTCGGCTTGTTGACGCTCAGGCTTTTTGCCGCGTATGAATTTCTTGAGTCCGGCCTGGAAAAATGGAACGGGGAAAACTGGTTTGCAGATATCAACAGTCAATTTCCCTTTCCATTCAATTTGTTGCCGGATACGGTCAACTGGAATTTGGCCATGTGGGCGGAACTGGTTTTGCCTGCGCTGCTCATCGTCGGCTTGGCAACGCGGCTGTCCGCACTGGGATTGATGGTTGTAACGGCTGTCGCATGGTCTGCGGTACATGCCGGCTTGGGGTACAATGTGTGCGACAACGGTTATAAAATGGCACTGATTTATTTGGTGGTTTTATTTCCTGTCCTATTGCAGGGCGCAGGCCGTCTGTCTTTGGATGCCCTGCTGAAGAAACGCTGTTACCGCATCAAGCATTTTCTTTAATGATTCACGGTCGCGGGCCGACTTTAAATGCCCGATATTATCCCTTGATTTGTTTAAACCCATATTTTTAAAAGGAAGTTAAAATGAAAAAAAATGTAGCTGCTGCTCTGGCCGGTGCACTGTCCCTGTCTCTGGCTGCCGGCGTTGTTGCCGCTGATAAACCGTTAAGCAGCAAAGCAGGTGTTCAAAAATCTGCTCAAGGCTCTTGCGGTGCGGTTAAAGCCGGTGAAGGTTCATGCGGTGCAAGCGCTGTTTCTAAAGCAAGCGAAGGCAAATGTGGCGAAGGCAAATGCGGTTCAACCGTGGAAAAAACTCACGCTAAAAAAGGCAAAGCATCTAAAGCCAAAGCTGCCAAAGTAGTAGAAGGCAAATGCGGCGAAGGTAAATGCGGTTCTAAATAATCCTGCAATATACCTTTAACAAAGTCGCATTTTATAAACGAAAATGCGACTTTGTCGTTCATACGGCACCATAACAGGACATCACCATGATTCAACATGCAGGCTTGGGCTACCGCCGCGACTTGGCGGAAGACTTCCTCTCGCTTTCAGACGACAGCCCGATACGCTTTATCGAAGCCGCCCCCGAAAACTGGCTGAAAATGGGCGGCAGGGCGCGCAAACAGTTTGACCGCGTGGCAGAACGGCTGCCGCTGGCGTTGCACGGATTATCCATGTCATTGGGCGGACAAGCCCCACTGGATACCGACTTGATAGACGGAATCAAAGAAATGATGCGCCGTTATGACTGCACGTTTTTCTCCGACCATTTGAGCTATTGCCACGACGGCGGTCATCTTTACGATTTGTTGCCGCTGCCTTTCACCGAAGAAATGGTGCAACATACCGCGCGCCGTATCCGCGAAGTGCAAGACCGATTGGGCTGCCGCATCGCCGTAGAAAACACCTCCTACTACCTGCATTCCCCGCTTGCCGAAATGAACGAAGTCGAGTTCCTCAACGCTGTTGCCCGTGAAGCCGACTGCGGCATTCATTTGGACGTGAACAATATTTACGTCAACGCCGTCAATCACGGCCTGTTGTCGCCTGAAGCCTTTTTAGAAAATGTGGACGCAGAGCGCGTGTGCTATATCCACATTGCCGGACACGACGTGGAAACGCCGGAATTGTTGATTGATACGCATGGCGCGGCGGTTTTGCCGACGGTTTGGGACTTGCTCGAACTGGCCTATGCCAAGCTGCCGACAATTCCGCCCACACTGTTGGAACGCGATTTCAATTTCCCGCCTTTTGCCGAACTCGAAGCCGAAGTCGCCAAAATCGCCGACTATCAAACGCGTGCCAGAAAGGAATACCGTCGTGCAGCCTGAAACCTCCGCCCAATACCAACACCGCTTTGCCCAGGCCATACGCGAAGGCAAAGCCGCCGCCGGATTGCCGCAAGAGCGGTTGAACGTCTATATCCGCCTGATACGCAACAATATTCACAGCTTTATCGACCGCTGCTATACCGAAACGCTGCATTACTTTGACAGCGAAGAATGGGGCCGTCTGAAAGAAGGTTTCGTCCGCGACGCACGTGCCCAAACGCCCTATTTTCAAGAAATCCCCGGCGAGTTCCTCCGATATTGCCAAAGCCTGCCGCTTTCAGACGACCTCTTGGCATTGATGGACTTTGAACACACCCAGCTGCTCGCCGAAACCGCTCAAACCGACAGCCAAGCAGTCCATACAGATTCAGACGATTTAGCGTATACCCTTTCTCCCACCGCCTTTGTGCGCCGTTATCCGTATGATGTGACCGACGAATTGCAGGAGGCGGAAACTGCCGTTTTGGTGTGGCGCGATAAGGAAGACGACGTGATGTATCAAACGCTCGACGATTTTGACGCATTATTGCTGGAAACGCTGGCAGAGACGCCCACTTCCCTAAACGGCCTGCAAACCATGCTGGCAGAGTTCATGCCGTCTGAAAACGCTTGGCAGGACGCATTAAGGCAGAAATGGACGGATTGGCTGAAACAGGGCATTTTGGTTGCGGCATAAATCAAGGCCGTCTGAAACGGGCGCAGTCGGTTTCGGTAAAACAAAAATACTACTGAAATCGTTTATAGATTCAATCGCATGCTCTTGCCGTATCAGCGTAAAATCAAAAGTATATTGATCATTCCTTTCATTCTGATACATTATGGCCCTACCCGAACTGACCGATGCCGAGCTTGCCGAATCCCGTAAACTGCTGCTGCGCTTTGCCCATATCCAGCTTCCCGACCGCCCCGATTTGGCGGAAGACCTCGTACAGGAAACCATGCTTTCCGCCTACCGTGCGGCCGAGGGTTTTAAAGGCAGCGCCCAAGTGAGCAGCTGGCTGTTTGCAATCTTAAAAAACAAAATTACCGACTGCCTGCGCCAAATCGGGCGGCAACGCCAAGTTTTCGTCACGCGCGACGAGGAAGCCTTGGATGAAGCCTTTGAAGGACATTTTGTCGCCGACGGGCATTGGACGGACGAAGGACAGCCTCAGGGTTGGGACTCGCCCGAAGCCAGTTTGAACAATAAAGAGTTCTACCAAGTTTTACAGACCTGCCTCTACCATCTGCCGGAAAACACCGCCCGCGTGTTTACCATGAAAGAAATTCTCGGTTTTTCAAGCGATGAAATCCGCGAACAATGCGGCATCAGCCATGCCAACTACCACACCATCATGCACCGCGCGCGCGAAACCTTGCGCCAGTGCCTGCAAATCAAATGGTTCTCCCATGCCTGACAGGAAAACGCCATGAAAAAATGCCGCAAAATAACCGATCTGATTTCCAAACAGCAAGACCAAGTGCGTCTCAGTCTTTTTAACCGCATTGCCCTTGCCGTGCACCTGTCGCTCTGCCCCCGTTGCCGCGAATATAAGAAACAGCTCGAATTAATCAGCAACGCCATGCACAAGATATTTCGATGATTCAAAAAAGGCCGTCTGAAACCCACCCCTGTCAGTTTCAGACGGCCTTTTTGTATCTGCTTAATTTATCGCTAACCTTGAATAAGCCATGGTTTGCCACTCACTTTTTTAGCAGTATTTGTTTTCAAACTTGCGCCGTTGTCCTTTGTCTTTTGAGGCATGGGAGAAAGATTCTGATACGGTAGAACAAGATAAAGGCTGTCTGAAAGATAGATTTCAGACGGCCTTTTTCACGGCTTTTAGTGTTGTTCTTCCGGCTCGGGTTCGTCTTTGCCGAACCAGTTGTCAAAGCGGATGGTGTATTTCAACTCGCCGCCGGAGGAGCGCGTGCCGATGCGGGCAACGGCTTGGATGGCGCGGGTTAGTTGGTACACGAGTTTGACGGATTGTTCGGCGCTGGAGATGCCGTATTCGTAACCTGCGTAGAGGTTGTTGGTAAGCTGTTTGCCGACGGTCAGGACTTGTTCGGCAGGGTTGAGCTCGCCGGTTTGGGCGTTGCGGCTGCGTTTGCTGGTAAAGCCCAAATCATCGACAAGGCCGATGCGGTCGTTGACTTGGCCGGCAAGCAGCGCGCTGGCGGCCGCAGAGAGCGTGGCATTGTCACCGTCGCTGCCGCTGCTGGCACGGTTGAGGATGAGCCAGGAGAGTTTGTCTTTTTCACTCATGGCTTCCTTGGCAACCAAGGTCACACGCGGATTGCTGAGGCTGCCGAGGACTTCGACACCTGCACCGACCGGGGAGAGACGGCGTTCGGCACGGATGTTGAGGTTTGGATTGGTCAGCGGGCCGACAAAGGAAACCGATCCTTTGGTGATGTCGAGGTCTTGACCGTAGGCTTTGTAGCGGCCTTTGACAACGCGCACGGTACCGACGCCTTGGACGGCTTCGCCCGGACGGGACGTGATGGCCAGTTTGCCACCGATGGTAACGTCTGCGCCGTAGCCGACAAAACGGACATTGTCGTTGATGTTCAGGGTAAGGTTCATGTTGATGGGCGTGGTGGCCGTTGCTTCTTTTTTGGTTTCGCCCAGTACGACCACGTCGTCGTCGAGGGTTGGCATGGAGGATTTTTGCGAACCGAACATGCCGTAGTCGGTGTTGAGCGTGCCGTTGAGCGATATGCCTTTTTCCGGATTGTAGAGGACTTTGGCCGCGCCGGAGAGCTGCAGTCGGCGGTTTGGACGCGAGAGGGTGCGGTATTTGTCGAAGACGATGTCTACGTCGACATCGGGGTTGGCGTTGGCAAGGTTGACCGCGCCTTTGAGTTCAATCGTGCCGCCTCGGTGGAATTTGAGGCTGTCGATGACCCATTTTTGACCTTGCAGGCGTGAACGCAAGACGCCGTTATCGAGAATCAGGCCTTGGGTTTGATGGCGGTAATAGAGGTTGTCGCCGTTAATCTGGCCGCTCAGTTGCGGATCGTTCAGACGGCCTGCCAAGTTGACGGCGGCGTTCAGACGGCCTTTGAGGGTTTGGCCGACGGGCAGGAAGTTGCGGAAGACTTCGAGGTTGGCAACATTCAGGTTGAGCTTGCCGCTCAGGGGGGCGGTGTCGAAGCTGCTGCCCTGACCGATGTTGACGGTACCATCGGCCCGGCCGTAATTGGTTTGGAGGTCGAGGTTGCTGTTGACGGTGGGCGAACCGAGTCGGCCGCCGATGGTGGTGGTCGCGTTCAGATGGCCTGCAATGCCTTGGGCTGTGGCCGGCATAAAGGATTTGAGCGAGCCCAAATCGGGAACGCTGATATTAACCTTGCCGCTGACGGGGGCGTTGTTGATGTTGTTGCCGAACTGTTGGGCGATGCCGAGCGTACCGTCAACTTTGCCGAAGCGGGTGTTGCCTTCCAGCGTGCTGTCGATGCGGCCGTTTTGGAAACGGGTGCGCAGGGCGAGTGCGGAAAGTCCCAAAGGCTGTTTGTTTTTCGGGTCTTTGCTCGGCAGGATGATGTCGCCGCTTTGTCGGCTGATGTTGAGGAAGCCGCGCGCGTTTTGACTGTACGCCAAATCCCAGTCGCCGCCCAAGACGAGGTTGTGTTCGATGGGCGGGGTGTAGAAGTTGTGCAACTCGGTAATGTGCAGATTTTGCGCGCTGCCTTTGCTGGTAATGCCGGCTTTTTTGTCCCAAACGAAATTTTGCAGGTTGAGGCTGCCGCCCATGGCCGCCCAGCGTGCGCTGCTGAGGGAAACGCGTTCGCTGCCGGCTTCGAGGTTGAGGCGGTTTTGCAGTTTGAGGTTGAACGCGCCGCTGATGTCGAGCGTGTCAACCGTGCCTTTCCATTGGGTTTGGTCTTTGTTGAGGCCGCCGGCGGCGTCGAGGTCGAGCTTGTAGCGTTTGCTGTCCACCGCCATGTTGCTGTTACCGCGGATGTGGTGGTGCGAACCGGTGCCGCTGATGAGCAGGTTGACGTTGTCGATCATGGCCGCGCCGCCGGAGACGGCGATGTGTTCGCCTTTGATGTCGGCACTCAACGGACGGTTGGTGTCGGGCGAACCTTTGAGCTTGAAGTCGAGGGTGCGGATGTTGACGGCATCGGCGACTTTGAAGTTGCGCGCTTCGCCGTTCAAATCGGCTTCAAGGGTTTTGAGGCCGTCTGAAAAGCTGCCGGAGATGTAGCCGCGCGCGTTGAGCAGGCCGCCCAAGCCGAAGCCGAAACGCGACAAATCGGGGGCGGTAATGTTGAGGTTGAGGCGGTCGCCTTTTTTGCCGAAGCTGCCGTTGGTTTTGACGATGTTGCTGCCGAGGGTCAGGTCGGTCAGGGCGCGCGAGAGGTGTTTGTTTTCATAGGCGACGTCGGCTTTGCCGCTGAGCGGAACGCCGTTGAGCGTACTCGGTGCGAACTGCATTTTGCCGGCGAATTTTTCTTGCGCCAGTATGCCGGTCAAGTTGATGTTGCCGTTGACGCTGCCTTGCGGAAGCTGCGGATCGATGCGCGCAGGGTTGAAGGCTTTGCTGACGATGTCCAGTTGCAGTTTGCGGTCTTTGAAGAGTTCGAGCGAGCCTTTGGCGTTGAGTTCGCCGCCGTTTTGCGGAACCAGGCGGACTTTGTCGAGCTTGAGCGTGCGCTGGCCGAGCTGTTTGTCGGTTTGGAAAAACAGCATGCCGTCTGTACGCGCAAATCCGCTGTCGAGATTCCAGTTGACGACAGGGGAGGAGGTTTCGCCTTTGACGTCGATACTGCCGTTCAGACGGCCTGCGATGTTTTGACGGACAAAGTCGTCCGCGCCAGTATTGTTGATGCCCAGTGCGAGTTTGAGCTGGTCTTGGGCGGTGTCGATAGAGCCGGATACATCGATGCTGCCGTCTTTGAGCAGGCCGACGCCGATGTCTTCGATTTTGACCGTGCCTTTGTCGTCGACGATGAATTCGCCGAGGATGCGTTTGACGGGGATATGGTTTTCATCGGTAAAACCGGCTTGGTCGTTTTCCAAGTCAATCGAGCCTTCCAACGCAACGCCGTCAGTAAAGGACGGAATGGTGGTGGCGTCGAAATTCAGGCGCGCTTTGGGCAGGGTGGGCAGGAAGGCCTGCGGATTGATGTTGGAACCTTTAACCAGGATTTCGCCGACGGTTTCGTTGAGGCTGTCGGCGAATGGGTGGATGGTGGATTTGGCAGACAAATGAACGTTGTCGCCGTCGAGCAGCAGGTCGGTGTACACGTCTTGCAGACTGCCCCACAGGCGCACCGTGCCGTGTATGGTTTCGCCCTCAAGCTGGCCTTTGGTGTAGATGGCAGTATTGAGGACGTAGGGTTTATTCAAACCGAGCACCACCGCGCCTGTCGAGCTGCTCCAGGGCGTGTCGGCGGTTTTGATGTGGAGGCGGTGTTCTTTTTTGTCGTAATGATAGGCCGCGTGCAGATGGTCGAGATAGACGGTCTGCTTGTCAAAACGCTTGCCCACGCTGATTTTGCCGGTTTCCAAACGGTCGAGATAGGCGGTAACGGGCAGGTCTATGCTGTCGGGCAGCCCTTTTGAAGGCTCTTCTTCTTTGGGCGGCGTGCGCTTGGTCACGATGGCGATGTCGCCGGCCACGACTTCGGTAATATGCAAAGACGGACGGAACAGCTCGGACGGTTTCCAATCAAAGCGGAAGTTGCTGATTTTGATGTCCGCACCTTCTGTTTCAATCAACCATTTATCGCCTTCAAAACCTTCAATCAGCGTCCCCTTCAGCGTGTCCGAAGAGATTTTGACGCCGAACCATGACGGGATTTTGTACAAACCGAAACGCAAACCCGATTCCGTACCGACCAGCCAGCCGATTGCGCCGGCAGAAACGGTCAATACGCCCAAGGCGGACAGGACAAAGCCGCGCAACAGGCGTTTTTTGCGCTTTGGCGGGGCGGGCTGTTGTTCAGACGGCGTGGAAGTGTTTGCAGTATCGGTCATGATATTTTTCTGTTTGTCTGTTGTTCAGACGGCCTGGAATGGCTGAGGCCGTCTGAAAGAATGGATGGTGTATGTTTGTTAAAACCTTGTGCCCAAGCTGATGTGCCAGCGGATTTTTTTGTCGTGGTGGCCGTAGGCAATGTCGAAGGAGAACGGCGCAACCGGGCTGAACCAGCGCACACCCAAGCCGGTACCGTGTTTTAAGGTCATGTGTTTGAAGTTGCTTGCCGCATCGCCGACATCGTGGAAGATGGCGCCGGAGAAGCTTTTGGTAACCGGGAATTGATATTCGAGGCTGCCGACCACCAAGGCGCGTTGCGGCAGGACGGAGCCGTTGGGGCCGGCCAAACCGATGCTGTCGAGTTCGTAACCGCGTACGGAAGTCGCGCCGCCGGTGCGGAACATCAGGCTGGAAGGCACTTCTTCGCCTTCGCGGGCATAAACGTAGCCGGCCTGTCCGCGTACGATGAATGTACCGATTTTTTTGTTTTCAGGCGTGAAGAAATAGCCTGCCCGTGCCGTAGCGCGCGCCATTTGGGTGGAGGAGAGGAATTTGCCCAAGGTCGAGCCGATTTTGCCGTCGAGGTAGTAGCCGTTTTGAGGATGCAGCTCGGTTTCGATGCTTTGCCGTTTCCATGAGGCGGTCAGCATGGTGGCATGGCTTCGGCCCAAATCGTAGCTGGTGTCGGGGACTTTGCGGTCTTCGGTAATGAATTCGAGGCCGAAGCGGGCATCGATATTGTTGCGGTCGCGGACATACCAAATGCCGCTGGACAGGGCGCGTTTTTCAAGGTTTTGCGTGGTCGAGCGGTTGTAGGAAACGTTGCTTGTCCAGTAGTTGCCGCGGTTGTTGCGCGGTTGGCTGATACCGGCGGCCAGCGTGGTTTCGTATTTGTCCATGTCCCAAACGACCGAGCCGATGTAGCCTTTGTTGAAGAGGTTGTAATAGTCGTAGGCGATGCGGCCGCCGATTCCGTATTCGGAGTCGTAGCGGATACCGGTTTCCAGTTTGTGGCGTTTGACTTCGGTCACGTTGATTTTGACGGGAACGCGGTCGCCTTGCAGTTGGTCGAAGTCGGCCTGTACGGACGCGCCCGAGTAGTGGCCGTTTTGTTCGAGCGCCTGTTGCAGGTCGAGGATTTTGTCTAAGTCGTAAGGCGAACCGGGTTGGAAGCGCGCCATGCCGGAAACCACGCTCTCAGGGTAGCGGCGCGTGCCGGTGATTTGGAACTCGCCAAAGTAAATCGGGCGGTTGCTTTCCACGATGACGTTTAAGTCGGCCTTTTGGGTATTGGGATTGATGGTGGCTTGGGTGGTGGTGAGTTTTGCCAATGGATATTTTTTGCGTGTTACCGCGCTGAGGACGGAGGTTTTACTTGCACTCCAGCCGTCTTGGTCGAAGTTTTCGCCAACGGGCTGTTGCCAGTTTTCCATTGCATTTTGGTAGTATTCGGCCAAGTTGTCGTCATTCAATACGTCGCCGAGGATGGCCACGCTGACGTTGTCGACTTTGGTGCGCGGACCGGGGGTAACGTTGACGGTATAGCTCTCGCCGTGGTCTTGAATATTGACGTTGCTGTTGAAATAGCCTTTGGTCCGGAGCATGGTTTCGACGTTGTCGGGCGCCTCTTCGGCGAGGAAGCCGACCTGCTCTTTATCCAGCTCTTCGTCCTGCTGCTGGGTAATCAGCGGCAGGTATTCTTCAAGCATTTCTTTGACTTCGCTGTCTTGGGTGTCGATTTTGACGGGAAATTTGGGCTTGAGTTTGCCTGTTTGGTCGTCTTTGGGCTGCTTGGGCATTTCGGATTCGGGAACGGCCTCGTAGTCTTCCGCTTTGGGAACGGAAGTATCTACTGCCAACGCGTGTCCGTAGGCGAGCGCCAATGATGCAAATAAAACAGGGTAGGTCAGTTTGGTCATGATGTGTGTTCGACAGCGACAATTCTTCAGTTTGGGGATTTTAACATTATTTCTGCAAGGTTTCAGGCTATGGTTATAAACGGAAATTTAGCGCGATAATGTTGCAAAATGTGACGTAAGGGCGGATTTTGGTTTGTTTCTATCTGATTGTAATATTTATGTTTTTGTATTTTGATTGATGAAGTTGCCTTTGTATTCGGCCTTATGGCGCAGATTTCAGGCCGTCTGAAAGCAAGATATAGAGAAGTAAAGCAACGGTATGGGCATACTTTAAAGTAGGGTTTGAGCGGGTTTGACTGTATTTTTGGTATAAAGTGCCAACTGTGTCATAAATGCTAAACTTTAATGCTGTTTTTGTGAGGTGTGCATGAAAACCTCGCCGACAAATGATTTTTTATTTTAGAATGTAAGACTTTTTTAACATATCTTTAAATTGAAGGAACGGATATGGCAAGTGGCAATCCGCTTTTAAACGCGATCAACAGCGTCAGCCTGGTGGTACAAATCGCCATCGGCTTGGTTTTAGGTATTCTTGTGGGCGCAGTTGCGCCGCAAGTCGGTATCAGCGCAGGACTGCTGGGCAGCCTGTTTGTCGGTGCGCTTAAGGCTATCGCACCGATTTTGGTATTCGTTTTGGTGACTGCCGCCATTGCGCAACACCAAAAAGGCAATCAGGCCCACATCAAACCGATTTTGATTTTGTATATTTTTGGTACGTTCGCAGCCGCTGTGGTGGCGGTTGTCGCCAGTATGGCATTCCCGACCACGCTGATTCTGCGTGCGGCAGGCGATGTGTCCGTTGCGCCGCCTTCCGGCATTGTCGAAGTGTTGAAAACGCTGCTGATGAATTTGGTGGCCAACCCGATTAACGCGCTGGCCAATGCCAACTATATCGGCATTTTGGCTTGGGCTTTGGTATTGGGCGCGGCTTTGCGTCATCACGGTTCGGATACGACCCGCCAAGTGGCGGCCGACTTGGCCGATACCGTTTCGACCGTTGTGAAATGGATTATCCGTTTTGCGCCGCTGGGTATTTTCGGCTTGGTATCTTCTACTATTGCGGAAACCGGTTTTGAAGCGCTTGCCGGTTATATGCAGCTGTTGGCCGTATTGCTCGGCTGTATGCTGTTTATCGCTTTGGTGGTCAATCCGATTATTGTGTGGACGCAAATCCGCAGCAATCCTTTCCCGCTGGTGTTTACCTGCCTGCGCGAAAGCGGCGTGTATGCCTTCTTTACCCGTTCTTCCGCCGCCAACATCCCTGTGAACATGGCATTGGCGAAAAAACTGGGTCTGCACGAAGACACTTACTCTATCTCCATTCCATTGGGTGCAACCATCAATATGGCCGGTGCGGCAATCACCATTACCGTTTTGGCGATGGCTGCGGCGCACACGCAAGGCATTACGGTTGACTTCGCCACTGCCTTGCTGCTGAGCCTGGTGGCTACCGTCAGCGCGTGCGGTGCATCCGGTGTGGCCGGTGGCTCGTTGCTGCTGATTCCGTTGGCGTGCAGCCTGTTCGGTATCGACAACGATGTGGCCATGCAGGTGGTTGCCGTCGGCTTCATCATCGGCGTGATTCAAGACTCTGCAGAAACTGCGTTGAACTCTTCCACCGACGTTTTGTTTACTGCCGCTGCCGATTTGGGCCGCCAACGTAAAGAGTAATTTTTAGGTTTAAGCTCAACCCGGCAAAGGCCGTCTGAAAAGTTTCAGACGGCCTTTGTTTTATGCAAATAAAAGGGATTTTTAGATGGTCAAGCCGATAGATTGTTTTGGTCGGACTGACGGTATCCGCTGTCATCAGTCGGATTTTTCCCGTAAAATACAGTCTTGAATGTATTTGAGGGTAAGCGGATTAAATGGTTGATCTTACCTTTGCATGAGAGTGAGACAGACTAGCATCTCATCGGATTATCTGGTTGATGCTTCACCTACTGCTGGTGCATGTTTCCTTCGCTAATTCCAGCAAGAACCCCACACGCCTCAACTTCCCGGTCATCGTTGCAACTCGCTCTCAGTGAAACGAGTTGTTTCTCAAGCGCTTGCAGAGCGGTTATCTGCGACCGCACATGAGAGATGTGATCATCGAGCAAGGCGTGGACGGCGGTACAAGGCTGATGAGGGTCGTCCTGATAGCTCTGTAGTTCGTGAATCTCAGCCAGTGACAGGCCCAGGATTCTGCAGCGACGGATGAAGGCCAGCCCCTCACCATGCTTCTCGGTATAGACACGGTAAACGTTGTCCTGCCGATCAGGCGGAGGCAATAAGCCCTGCTGTTCATAGAAGCGGATCGTCTGTGTTTCGACCCCTACCAACTGCGCCAACTGACCAATGCGCATCAGCCTCCTCCCCAACGGATTCTTTACTCTATTGACCTTATAGTAGCTTTATAGTTTAAAATGGTACCACAACATTGTTCAAGTGGAGTCATATTATGAGCAAATCCTGTGGTGGCGCCTGTGGCGGTGATGCAACGTCCGTAGCGGATACCGATATACAGGCCTCCTCCGAGGCGACAGGGAGATGGGTCAGTGTTTATGCAGTGCCGAAGATGGACTGTCCATCAGAAGAACGAATGATTCGCCTAGCCCTGAACGGCTTTGAGGAGATTCGGGCGCTGTCCTTCGACTTGTCGAACCGCCGGCTGAAGGTCGTGCATGACGGCGAGATCGAGCCCGTCACCTCGAAACTGAAGACCTTGGGGCTAGGCGCCTCGCTTCAGGAAACCGTCGCTGCAAATCCAGAGACCATCAAGGCCGCCGAGTTTTCGGCAGCTTCTGCTAAGCAAGAATCCTGGACCCTGCGCTGGTTGCTCGGCATCAATGCACTTCTGTTCGTAGTGGAAATGACTGCCGGTCTGATCGCCCAGTCCACCGGCCTGATTGGAGAATCCCTGGACAATTTTTCCGATGCGGCGGTGTACGGGCTTGCCCTTTATGCGGTTGGACATAGCGTGAAAATGCAGGTACGTGCCGCGCATCTTGCTGGTGTACTGCAACTGATCTTGGCTGTGGGCGTGCTCGTAGAGGTGGTGAGACGCTTTGTATTCGGTAGTGAGCCTGAATCTCTGGTGATGATGGCTATCGCATTCGTCGCATTGATTGCCAATACCAGTTGTCTGCTGCTCATATCCAAACATCGGGAAGGCGGGGCGCACATGAAGGCAAGCTTGATATTCTCGGCCAACGACGTGGTGATCAACCTGGGGGGCATCACCGCCGGCGCCCTGGTCGCGTGGACCGGTTCCAATTATCCAGATCTGATTATCGGCACCATCACGGGGGTGATTGTACTTAACGGTGCCAGACGCATTTTGGCGTTGAAGGGTTAAATAATGCTCATTATTGGCAAAAAGCTCTCGCCGTATGCCCTATTGTCCATATCGGGCCTGCTGGCAGCGTCTGATCAGGCTGTAAAGTGGCTGGTGCAGCAATCAATGGCCTATGGCGAGTATGTTTCGGTGACCCCGTTCTTTAACTGGGTGCACCTATGGAACACCGGTGCCGCATTCAGTCTTTTTGCGAATGGTGGAGGCTGGCAGCGCTACTTTTTTATCGGAATCGCGGTAGTGGTCTCGATTTTTCTGATCAAGCTGATCCTTGAAAATCGTCATAAAGGAGAAGCCATCGCTTACAGTCTTATCCTCGGTGGCGCCATGGGCAACCTGATTGACCGGGTCTTTCGCGGCTATGTTGTGGATTCCTTTGATTTCTATTGGCGAGACTGGCATTGGCCGGCCTTCAACCTGGCTGATATTGCAATTGTCCTCGGTGCCTTACTTTTCGTTTCCAGCAGCTTGTTGGGTAAAAAAGCAAACACCAATGCCGAGTCGGATGGATCTGACTGACACCTACGCCTATACAACACCATGACCGAACTTCCCGACAACATCCTTCACCTGCCGCAATACCAAGTACTGGGCTGCAAATCAACCGACGACGAAATGCACTTCCAGGTGGACGTGCCCGATCCCATCGCCTGCGAGGAATGCGGCGTGCAGGGTGAGTTCGTACGGTTCGGCAAGCGTGACGTTCCCTATCGTGATCTGCCCATCCACGGCAAGCGGGTCACTCTCTGGGTGGTCCGCCGCCGATACACCTGCCGGGCCTGCAAGACAACATTCAGGCCCCAGCTACCGGAGATGGTGGACGGATTCCGTATGACACTGCGGCTGCATGAGTACGTGGAGAAGGAATCCTTCAACCACCCCTACACCTTTGTGGCGGCACAGACCGGCCTGGACGAGAAGACGGTGCGCGACATCTTCAACGCCCGCGCCGAGTTCTTGGGGCGCTGGCACCGCTTCGAGACGCCCCGCATCCTGGGCATTGACGAGCTATACCTGAACAAGCGCTACCGCTGCATTCTGACCAACATTGAGGAGCGAACCCTGCTCGACCTGCTGGCCACCCGCCGCCAGGACGTGGTGACCAACTACCTGATGAAGCTGAAAGACCGGCAGAAGGTCGAGATCGTCAGCATGGACATGTGGAACCCCTACCGGGCAGCGGTCAAGGCTGTACTGCCCCAGGCCCGTATCGTGGTCGATAAGTTCCATGTGGTGCGCATGGCCAACGATGCCCTAGAGAGAGTGCGCAAGGGCCTCAGAAAGGAGCTGAAACCGTCCCAGAGCCGGACTCTCAAGGGAGACCGGAAAATCCTGCTGAAACGCGCTCACGAAGTCTCAGACCGGGAGCGCCTCATCATGGAGACCTGGACAGGCGCGTTCCCGCAACTGCTGGCCGCCTACGAGCACAAGGAGCGCTTCTACGGCATCTGGGACGCCACCACACGGCTCCAGGCAGAAGCCGCCCTGGACGAGTGGATAGCCACCATCCCGAAGGGCCAAAAGGAAGTCTGGAGCGATCTGGTCAGGGCAGTGGGAAACTGGCGTGAAGAGACCATGACCTACTTCGAGATGGACATGCCCGTCACCAACGCTTACACGGAGTCCATCAACCGACTGGCCAAGGACAAGAACCGTGAAGGGCGCGGTTACTCCTTCGAGGTGATGCGGGCACGAATGCTCTACACCACGAAGCACAAGAAGAAGGCACCGACTGCGAAGGTCTCTCCTTTCTACAAGAAAACCATCGGTTACGGACTGCCGGACTTCGCAGAGGAACTCAACTACGGAGTCGATCTATCAACCATCTGAGGGTGGTATCAGATTGATGGGGTGAAGGTGCCCCATCAACCATTAAATCCGTATACCCGTATTTGAGTTATCCTTTTCAGACGGCCTGGCCGTCTTATCAAATTTGCAAAAACAATGATTAAAAAAATATTCTCATGGTTCGAGTCCCGCATCGATCCTTATCCTGAAGCCGCTCCGAAAACGCCTGAAAAAGGGTTGTGGCGGTTTATTTGGAGCAATATTGAAGGCGTGCGCAAATGGATTGCCGTGTTGGCCGTGTTTACGGTCGGCGTCGGCATCATGGAAGCCTTGATGTTCCAGTTTATGGGCAAGGTGGTCGACTGGCTCGGCACTTATACGCCGCAAACGCTTTTTGTTGAAAAAGGCCATGCATTAATCGGCATGATGGCCATGGTGGCATTTTTTGCCGTTTGGACCTTTTTCGCTTCCAATGTACGCCTGCAAACCCTGCAAGGCGTGTTCCCCATGCGCCTGCGCTGGAATTTCCACCGCCTGATGCTGGGACAAAGCCTGGGCTTTTATCAGGACGAGTTTGCCGGCCGCGTGTCCGCCAAAGTCATGCAAACCGCGCTGGCGTTGCGCGATGTTGTGATGACCGTTGCCGATATGGTTGTGTATGTGTTGGTGTACTTCATCACTTCCGGCGTGATTCTGTCCTCATTCGATGCCTGGCTTATCGTGCCGTTTATCTGCTGGATGATTGGATTTGCCATGATTATGCGTTTCCTGATTCCCAAACTCGGCAGAACCGCTGCGCGTCAGGCTGATGCGCGCTCACTGATGACCGGACGCATTACCGATGCATATTCCAATATCGCCACCGTCAAACTCTTCTCCCACGGCGCACGCGAGGCTGCTTATGCCAAGCAGTCGATGGAAGAGTTTATGGTAACCGTCCATGCCCAAATGCGTTTGGCAACGCTGCTGTATACCTGCAGCTTTATCGTCAACAGCTCGCTGACCGTCGGCACAACCGCTTTGGGCATTTGGCTTTGGTATCACGGTCAAGTCGGCGTGGGCGCGGTAGCCACCGCCACGGCCATGGCATTGCGTGTGAACGGTTTGTCGCAATACATTATGTGGGAATCCGCCCGATTGTTTGAAAACATCGGTACCGTCAACGACGGCATGGCCACCCTGTCCAAACCCCACACCATCCTCGATAAGCCGCAAGCCCTGCCGCTGAAAGTTACCCGAGGCGAAATCAAGTTTGAACACGTCGATTTCTCCTACGAAGCAGGCAAACCGCTCCTCAACGGCTTTAATCTGAACATCAAACCCGGCGAAAAAGTCGGCTTGATCGGCCGCAGCGGCGCAGGCAAATCCACCATCGTCAACCTGCTCCTGCGCTTTTACGAACCGCAAAGCGGCACGATTTCGATCGACGGCCAAAACGTGGACAGCGTAACCCAAGAAAGTCTGCGCGCCCAAATCGGTCTGGTAACGCAAGACACTTCCCTGCTGCACCGCTCCGTGCGCGACAACATTATCTACGGCCGCCCCGATGCCACAGACGCCGAAATGATTTCCGCCGCCGAACGCGCCGAAGCCGCCGACTTCATCCCCAACCTTTCCGACGCCAAAGGCCGGCGCGGTTATGACGCACATGTCGGCGAACGCGGCGTGAAACTTTCCGGCGGCCAGCGCCAACGCATCGCCATCGCCCGCGTTATGCTCAAAGACGCGCCGATTCTGTTGCTTGACGAAGCCACCAGCGCGCTCGACTCCGAAGTCGAAGCCGCCATCCAAGAAAGCCTCGACAAAATGATGGAAGGCAAAACCGTGATTGCCATCGCCCACCGCCTCTCCACCATCGCCGCGATGGACCGCCTCATCGTCTTGGACAAAGGCCGCATCATCGAAGAAGGCAGCCACACCGAGTTGCTCGCGAAACAAGGCCTGTACGCCAAACTTTGGGCGCACCAAAGCGGCGGTTTCTTGAGTGAGCATGTCGAGTGGGAAAACAATTAAACGCTTTGAAAGAAGATAAAAGGCCGTCTGAAAACATTTTCAGACGGCCTTTATTCATGAAGCAAAGGGCAGGCGGGATAACCGCCCTTTTCAGTTGAAACCTTAGTTTTTTACAGCCCCAGCGACCAAGCATTTTGGTGTTCGGACAAGTCTTCCAAGCGGTTTTCGTAATGGGCGAAGATTTCTTCGATGATTTCGTCTTCGTCGTCGATGACGCGGATCAGGTTCAAGTCCTCTTCCAAAATCAGGTTTCTGCCCAGCAACTGCTCGCGTATCCAGTCCAACAGTCCCGCCCAAAATGCTTTGCCCACTAAGATAATCGGGCGGTCGGGCGTTTTGCCAGTTTGCACCAAGGTCAGGCTTTCAAACAATTCGTCCAACGTGCCGAAACCGCCGGGCATGACGACATACGCCACGGCGTGTTTGACGAACATGACTTTGCGCGGGAAGAAGTGTTGGAATTTAATCGACAAATCTTGATACGGATTGGCTTTTTGCTCGTGCGGCAACACGATATTCAGCCCTACCGCCGGACTTGCGCCTGCAAACGCGCCTTTGTTGGCCGCTTCCATAATGCCCGGCCCGCCTCCGGAAATGACGGAAAATCCGGCATCCGACAGCTTGCGTGCCAAGCGCAATGTGAATGCGTAGTCGGGATGGTTTTCGGGCGTGCGCGCGCTGCCGTAAATGCTGACGGCCGGCTGAATGGCGCGCAATTCTTCGCCGGCTTCGACAAATTCGGAAATAATCTTCAATACATGATACGACTCGCGCGCCTGAATATCGCGGCGTGTTTCGTCGGGCAGCATGGGTTTGGGCAGTTTTTTGAGCAGGCTCACGGCTTTTCCTTCGTGTTTTTATGTGCCGTATTGTAACCCGAAAGGGGCAGGCCGTCTGAAAGTCGGGTTTCGGCGGCAAGTGTGCCTGCCACATTTTCAAAAGCCCGTTACAATATCTGCTTTTATTCAACTGCTCCGCCATGCTCGATATTATCCACCGCGACAGCCGTACCATCGCCGTCAACAAACCTGCCGGAATGCTGGTGCACCGAAGCTGGTTAGACAAACACGAAACCCGTTTTGCCGTGCAGACCCTGCGCGACCAAATCGGGCAACACGTCTATCCCGTCCACCGCCTCGACCGCCCGACTTCCGGCGTCTTGCTGTTTGCCCTCGATACGGAAGCCGCACGGTTATTGACGCAGCAGTTTGAAAACAAAACTATCGAGAAAACTTATTGGGCGATTGTCCGCGGTTATCTGCCTTCAGACGGCCTGATTGATTACGCCCTCAAATATATGCCCGACAAAATCGCCGAAGCGCAAACCGAAGCCACTTTGCAGGAAGCACAAACCGCCTACCGCTGTCTGGCACAAACCGAGTTGCCGTTCCAATCCGCCCTGCGTTATCCGACCTCGCGTTATTCGTGGGCCGAACTTACGCCGCACACCGGCCGCAAACACCAACTCCGCCGCCATATGAAACACATTTTCCACCCCATCGTCGGCGACACCAACTACGGCGATTTGCGCCAAAACCATGCCGTTGCCGAACATATCGGCACGCAACGCCTGATGTTGCACGCGCGAAGCCTCAGTTTTCAAAGCATAGAAGACGGCAGCCGGATGACCGTACAAGCGCCGATAGACAACGACTGGCGGCTTTGGATGGAAAAATTCAAAATTGAGGCCGTCTGAAAAGCCAAACCGCACATTTTCAGACGGCCCGGTCATGGAAAAAAACAGGCAAATCCCTTACAATACGCCCCTAAAATTTTGAAAGAACACAAGAATCATGGAAGCCGAAGTAATCAACCAGCTTAACAACACCCTAAACGACTTGGAGAAGCGCAGCGAAGACATCCGTGTCTATATGGACTATCAGGGCAAGAAAGACCGATTGGAAGAAGTCATCGGCCTCTCCGAAGACCCGGAACTCTGGAACGACCCCAAACGCGCCCAAGAAATCGGCAAAGAGCGCAAAATCCTCGAAGGCATCGTGGTGGCCCTCGACAACATCGCCACAGGCATCGAAGACAACCGCATGCTGATCGAAATGACCGTCGAAGAAAACGACGAAGAAGGTTTCGCCGCCGTGCAGGAAGATGTGGCCGGTTTGGAAAAACAAATGGCCGACCTCGAATTCAAACGAATGTTCAACCAGCCTGCCGACCCGAACAACTGCTTTATCGATATCACCGCAGGTGCGGGCGGTACCGAAGCCGAAGACTGGGCAGGCATGTTGTTCCGCATGTACAGCCGCTACGCCGAGCGTAAAGGCTTCAAAATCGAAATCCTTGAGGAAGACGACGGCGAAATCGCAGGCATCAACCGCGCCACCATCCGCGTGGAAGGCGAATACGCCTACGGCCTGCTGCGCACCGAAACTGGCGTTCACCGCCTGGTACGCTATTCGCCGTTTGACTCCAACAACAAACGCCACACGTCTTTTTCATCCGTGTTTGTTTACCCCGAAATCGACGACTCCATCGAAATCGAAATCAACCCGGCCGATTTGCGTATCGACACCTACCGCGCATCCGGTGCCGGCGGTCAGCACATTAACAAAACCGACTCCGCCGTGCGTATTACCCACGAGCCGACCGGTATTGTGGTGCAATGTCAAAACGACCGCTCGCAACACGCCAACAAAGCGGCCGCGATGGAAATGTTGAAATCCAAACTGTACGAGTTGGAAATGCGCAAACGCAACGAAGAGAAACAGGCATTGGAAGAAGGCAAATCCGATGTGGGTTGGGGCAGCCAAATCCGCTCATACGTTTTGGATTCCTCACGCATCAAAGACTTGCGTACAGGCTACGAAGTCGGCAACACCAAAGCCGTATTGGACGGCGACTTGGACGGCTTTATCGAAGCCAGCCTGAAACAAGGCGTATAAACCGTAAAACATAAAATGCCGTCTGAAAGATTTCAGACGGCATTTTTCAGTTTGAAAGAAACATTATTTTGCAAATATTAAAACATGTTTTGCAAATGCAAAGATTGGCGGTAATATATAGTTTCTATAAAAATGATTGGTAGGTGCAATAGGCCGTCTGAAGCCTGATCCTGTCCGATATATTAGGAGAACTTATTAAATGTCCGGTCAAAAGCTGTCTTCTGCCGAGAAAACTTTCTTCGGCCATCCTTTGCAATTATCCACCCTATTCCATATTGAGCTGTGGGAGCGTTTTTCCTTCTACGGTATGCAGGGCATCCTGCTGATTTATCTGTATTACACCGCGAGTCAAGGCGGTTTGGGTATGGATAAAGCCTTGGCCGGCGGTATCGTTGGCGCGTACGGCGGCAGCGTTTACCTGTCCACCATTCTCGGTGCATGGTTGGCCGACCGCATTTGGGGTGCGGAGCGTACCCTGTTTATCGCCGGCATCGTCGTGATGACCGGCCATATTTTATTGGCGATTGTGCCGGGTTTGATGGGATTGCTGCTGGGCTTGGTGTTTATCGCGCTGGGCAGCGGCGGCGTGAAATCGTCTGCCGGTTCGATGGTCGGTTCTTTGTATGAACGGGAAGACCTGCGCGAATTGCGCGATGCCGGTTTCTCTATTTTCTATATTTCCATCAATATCGGCGGCTTCTTAGGCCCGTTGTTGACCGGTATTTTGCAAGACAGGATGGGTTTCCATTACGGTTTCGGCGCAGCGGCCGTCGGCATGGCATTCGGCCTGCTGTGGTATTCGCGCGGCCGTAAAAACCTGCCGCATACGCCGGTTCCCAATCCGTTGCGTCCTGAAAAGGTGCAGACCGCCATGGCTGTCGGCGTGTTGCTGGTTTTGGTGTTGGGCAGCGTGATTGCTTCCGGCGCACTCACCCTTGAAAACTTTTCCCGCTGGCTCTTGGGCGTGGTTATCGTTACCGTCGTCGCTTATTTCGCGCGCCTGCTGGGCAGCAGTCACGTTGAAGCGGCCAATAAACGCTATATTGTGGCCTATATTCCGCTGTTTTTGACCATTTGTATGTTCTGGGCGGTTTGGTTTCAGGTGTACACCGTTGCAACGGTTTATTTTGACGAAACGGTGGACCGTACTTTCTTCGGCTTTACCGTGCCTGTTTCATGGAAAGATTCGATACAGGCCATGTGGGTGGTCCTCTTTTCCGGCGTGATGGCGGCGGTGTGGACGAAAATGGGCAAGCGCCAACCTAAAACGCCGTTGAAGTTTGCGCTGGCCATGTTGGTAACCGGCGTCTCTTATTTGTGTTTCATTCCGTATATTTCATCCGGAACCCCGATGCCGATTATCGTGTTTATGCTGGTGTTGCTGGCGATTACGATAGGCGAGTTGATGCTGTCGCCGATTTCGTTGTCGTTCTCCACCAAAATCGCACCGAGCATGTTTAAAACACAAATGGTTGCGTTGAATTTCTTAGCATTGTCCATCGGCTTTACCTTGGGCGGAGTGTTGTTTAAAGACTACTACAATGCTCAGTCGCCATTGGATTTCTACTGGATGCTGGCCACCATCGGCGCAGTAACCTGCGGTATCCTGCTGGTACTTACCCCGGTATTGAATCGCATGCTCAAAGGTGTCGATTGATTTTTCTATTTAAAATAATGTGATGTACACAGGCCGTCTGAAAAGAATCAGTTTTCAGACGGCCTAATGTTTTTATTGAGGTTTGGAAAAGGGTGGTTTTCCATATTTTTGAAGTAAATCGGACAGGCAGAAAATCCGAATTAAATGATACATGATTAAACTGAAATTAAAATTGTGAAATATTAAATAAGAATAAGAATTGTTATCATAACTTTATTGAATTTATTAGGGTTTTTTTGCTGATTTGCTGATATTTACCTTTAAATGGCTTTTGAAATTCGATAAAATGGTAATCTATTTTTAAGATTTGTCTGTCAACCAGTTAGGTACGACCATGTTGGCCAGTTATTTTCCCGTCCTCGTATTCATCCTCGTCGGTCTTGCGGCCGGCGTGCTGTTTATTCTGCTCGGCACAATTTTAGGCCCGAAGCGTCACTATGCCGAAAAAGACGCGGCTTATGAATGCGGTTTTGAAGCCTTTGAAAACGCAAGGATGAAGTTCGACGTGCGCTATTACCTCGTCGCCATCCTCTTCATCCTGTTTGATTTGGAGGTCGCGTTCATGTTGCCGTGGGCAGTGGTATTTAAAGAATTGGGTACATACGGCTTCTGGTCTATGCTGGTGTTTATCGTCGTTTTGACGGTAGGCTTTGTTTACGAATGGAAAAAAGGTGCGCTGGAATGGGAATAGAAGGCGTTTTGAAAAAAGGTTTCATCACCACCAGCGCGGATACGGTGTTGAACTATATGCGTACCGGTTCATTGTGGCCGGTTACTTTCGGCTTGGCCTGCTGCGCCGTGGAAATGATGCATGCGGGTATGGCGCGTTATGACCTTGACCGTTTCGGCATCATTTTCCGTCCGTCCCCACGTCAGGCCGACCTGATGATTGTGGCAGGTACGCTGACCAACAAAATGGCGCCAGCCCTGCGCCGCGTATACGACCAGCTCGCCGAGCCGCGCTGGGTATTGTCTATGGGCTCGTGTGCCAACGGCGGCGGCTATTATCACTACTCTTATTCCGTTGTGCGCGGTGCCGACCGCGTCGTGCCGGTAGACGTTTATGTGCCGGGTTGTCCGCCGACTGCGGAAGCCCTGATCTACGGCCTGATTCAGCTCCAACAAAAAATCAAGCGCACTTCCACCATCGCGCGTGACGAGTAAGGAGAGGACGATATGGCAAGCATTCAAAACTTATACGAGACCGTCATCGGCGTGCTTGGCGATCAAGCAAGCAAAGTCATTTCAGCTTTGGGCGAGATTACCGTCGAGTGTCTGCCTGAGCACTATATTTCAGTCATGACCGCATTGCGCGACCATGAAGAGTTGCATTTCGAGCTTCTGGTTGACTTGTGCGGTGTCGATTACAGCACTTACAAAAACGAAGCATGGCAGGGCAAACGCTTCGCCGTTGTCAGTCAGCTTCTTTCTGTTAAAAACAATCAGCGCATCCGCGTGCGCGTCTGGGTTTCAGACGACGATTTCCCCGTAGTCGAATCCGTAGTCGATATTTACAACAGCGCGGATTGGTACGAACGCGAAGCCTTCGATATGTACGGCATTATGTTCAACAACCACCCGGACTTGCGCCGCATCCTGACCGATTACGGCTTTGTCGGACATCCGTTCCGCAAAGACTTCCCGATTTCCGGCTATGTGGAAATGCGTTACGACGAAGAGCAAAAACGCGTGATTTACCAACCTGTTACCATTGAGCCGCGCGAGATCACGCCGCGTATCGTCCGTGAGGAGAACTACGGTGGCCAATAAATTAAGAAACTACACCATCAACTTCGGCCCGCAACACCCTGCGGCGCACGGCGTATTGCGTATGATTTTGGAGTTGGAGGGCGAAACCATCGTCCGCGCCGACCCGCATATCGGCCTCCTGCACCGCGGTACTGAAAAACTGGCTGAAACCAAAACCTATCTGCAAGCTCTGCCTTATATGGACAGGCTGGACTACGTTTCCATGATGGTCAACGAGCAGGCGTATTGCTTGGTGGTAGAAAAACTTGCCGGAATTGATGTGCCTATCCGCGCCCAATACATCCGCGTCATGTTCGCCGAAGTAACGCGCATCCTCAATCACCTGATGGGCATCGGTTCGCACGCCTTCGACATCGGCGCGATGACCGCCATTCTCTACGCCTTCCGCGATCGCGAAGAGCTGATGGACTTGTACGAAGCCGTGTCCGGCGCGCGTATGCACGCAGCCTACTTCCGTCCCGGCGGTGTTTACCGCGACCTACCCGACTTCATGCCTAAATACGAGAGCAGCAAATTCCGTAACGCCAAAGTATTGAAGCAGCTCAACGAATCCCGTGAAGGCACCATGCTCGACTTTATCGATGCCTTCTGCGAACGTTTCCCAAAAAACATCGATACACTTGAAACCCTCCTGACCGACAACCGTATTTGGAAACAGCGTACCGTCGGCATCGGCGTTGTCACTCCTGAGCGCGCCATGCAAAAAGGCTTTACCGGCGTGATGTTGCGCGGTTCCGGCGTGGAATGGGACGTGCGTAAGACACAGCCTTACGAAGTGTACGACAAAATGGATTTCGACATCCCAGTCGGCGTCAACGGCGACTGCTACGACCGCTACCTCTGTCGCATGGAGGAAATGCGCCAATCCGTCCGCATCATCAAACAATGTTCCGAGTGGTTGCGTGTCAATCCGGGTCCGGTCATTACCACAAACCACAAATTCGCTCCGCCCAAACGTACCGAAATGAAAACAGGTATGGAAGACCTGATTCACCATTTCAAACTCTTTACCGAGGGTATGCACGTTCCCGAGGGCGAGAGCTACACCGCTGTCGAACATCCGAAAGGCGAGTTCGGCGTTTACATCATTTCAGACGGCGCAAACAAACCCTACCGCCTGAAAATCCGCGCACCCGGCTTCGCCCACCTGCAAGGCATGGACGAAATGGCAAAAGGCCACATGCTGGCCGACGTCGTTGCCATCATCGGTACGCAGGACATCGTATTCGGGGAGGTTGACCGATAATGTTATCCGCAGAATCTTTAAAACAAATTGACATCGAGTTGGCAAAATATCCTGCCGACCAACGCCGCTCCGCCATTATGGGCGCATTGCGTATTGCCCAGACTGAAAAAGGCTGGCTTGCTCCCGAGACCATCGCCTTTGTCGCAGACTATATCGGCATCTCGCCTGCACAAGCCTACGAAGTCGCTACTTTCTACAATATGTACGACCTTGAGCCTGTCGGTAAATACAAACTGACCGTTTGTACCAACCTGCCCTGCGCCCTGCGCGGCGGTATGGCGACCGGCGAATACCTCAAACAAAAACTCGGTATCGGCTACGGCGAAACCACGCCCGACGGCAAATTTACCCTTGTCGAAGGCGAATGCATGGGCGCATGCGGCGACGCTCCGGTCATGCTGGTCAACAACCACAGCATGTGCAGCTTTATGACCGAAGAAGCAATTGACAAGAAACTTGCCGAACTGAAATAAAAGGCCGTCTGAAACTTTTCGATAAGGAAGGCTTTAAATTATGAGAAAAGTTATTTTAGCTATTTCATTATTTGTTGCTACAACCAATTATGCGTTTGCAGATTTTACAGATAGTGAAGCCAACGAAATTATTTCTCAATTTTATAAGCAGTATGTTTTTGGTAACGAAGAATTAGGTGTCGATGCGCAACGTTTCGGGACATCTCGCTTTTTGAAAAAATTAGAACGTGCTTATAGTGCTGAATATGATTGTGAAGATGCTCCTTGTTATGGCACTTGGGAACTACGGACAGAAGCGCAAGATGGTGACGGCACGAGTATTTTATCTAATATCCAGCCTATTATTAAAAATAAAGGTTGGTACCGTGTGAGTTATCGAGACATGGGGCACAAAGGCGTTACTGATGTAAAAGTTGTAGAAAAAAATGGCATTATCAAATTGGATGATTATAAGCGTGTACGCTAAATAAATTTTCCGGTTACCTGAAAATAAAAAAGAAACCCTAAAAGTTAAGTTAGGCAAAACCAAAAATGGCTATTTACCAATCAGGCGTGATTTTTGACCAAGTGGATACCGCCAATCCCGATTGCTGGACATTGGACGAATACGTCAAACGTGGCGGTTATACCGCCCTGCGTAAAATCCTGTCCGAAAACATCTCGCAAACCGATGTGATTGACGAAGTCAAAACCTCTGGCTTGCGCGGTCGTGGCGGTGCGGGCTTCCCGACCGGTTTGAAATGGAGCTTTATGCCCCGTTCCTTCCCGGGCGAGAAATATGTGGTTTGCAACACCGACGAAGGCGAGCCGGGTACATTTAAAGACCGTGACATCATCATGTTCAATCCTCATGCACTGATTGAAGGCATGATTATTGCCGGTTACGCGATGGGCGCGAAAGCCGGCTACAACTACATCCACGGCGAAATTTTCGAAGGCTACCAACGTTTTGAAGTCGCTTTGGAGCAGGCGCGTGCCGCAGGCTTTTTGGGTAAAAATATTTTGGGTTCGGATTTTGAATTTGAACTCTTTGCCCACCACGGCTACGGCGCATATATTTGCGGCGAAGAAACCGCATTGCTCGAATCGTTGGAAGGCAAAAAAGGCCAACCTCGCTTTAAACCACCATTCCCTGCTTCGTTCGGCCTCTACGGCAAACCGACTACCATCAACAATACCGAAACGTTCTCCTCCGTTCCATTCATTATCCGTGACGGCGGACAGGCGTTTGCCGATAAAGGTATTCCGAATGCAGGTGGTACCAAATTATTCTGTATTTCCGGTCATGTCGAGCGTCCGGGCAACTATGAAGTGCCATTGGGTACGCCGTTTGCCGAAGTTCTGAAAATGGCGGGCGGTATGCGCGGCGGTAAAAAACTCAAGGCCGTTATTCCCGGCGGTTCGTCCGCGCCCGTGTTGCCTGCCGATATCATGATGCAGACTAATATGGACTATGACTCGATTTCCAAAGCAGGCTCGATGCTGGGTTCCGGCGCGATTATCGTCATGGACGAAGACGTGTGTATGGTGAAAGCCCTTGAGCGCCTGAGCTACTTCTACTACGACGAGTCTTGCGGCCAATGTACGCCTTGCCGAGAAGGTACGGGCTGGCTTTACCGCATCGTCCACCGCATCGTAGAAGGCAAAGGCCGCATGGAAGACTTGGATCTGCTGGATTCTGTCGGTAACCAAATGGCAGGCCGCACTATCTGCGCCCTTGCCGATGCCGCCGTCTTCCCTGTCCGCAGCTTTATCAAGCATTTCCGTGATGAGTTTGTGCATTACATCGAACACGGCGGACCGATGAAACCGAATAAGTGGTGCTAAGTTTTCAGACGGCCTCTAAAAGAATTATTTATTAAATACCCGTAACTAGGAACGAACCATGTTACAAATCGAAATCGACGGCAAACAGGTATCTGTGGAGCAGGGCGCGACGGTGATTGAAGCCGCGCACAAGCTCGGTACTTATATTCCGCATTTCTGTTACCACAAAAAACTTTCCATCGCCGCCAACTGCCGTATGTGTCTGGTGGACGTGGAAAAAGCTCCTAAACCCCTGCCCGCCTGTGCCACGCCGGTTACAGACGGCATGATTGTGCGTACGCATTCGGCAAAAGCCCGAGAGGCGCAAGAAGGCGTGATGGAGTTCCTGCTCATCAACCATCCGCTTGATTGTCCGACCTGCGACCAAGGCGGCGAATGCCAGTTGCAGGATTTGGCGATGGGCTACGGCAAAACTACCAGCCGTTATACCGAAGAAAAACGTTCTGTCGTCGGCAAAGACATGGGTCCTTTGGTTTCCGCCGAGGAAATGAGCCGTTGTATCCACTGTACCCGTTGCGTTCGTTTCACTGAAGAAATCGCCGGCGTGCAAGAAATCGCCATGGCCAACCGCGGCGAACATTCCGAGATCATGCCTTTTATCGGCAAAGCAGTGGAAACCGAATTGTCGGGCAACGTCATCGATTTGTGCCCCGTCGGCGCGCTGACCAGTAAACCGTTCCGCTTCAACGCGCGTACTTGGGAGCTGAACCGCCGCAAATCCGTTTCCGCCCATGATGCTTTGGGCAGCAACCTGATTGTGCAAACCAAAGACCATACCGTCCGCCGCGTGTTACCGTTGGAAAACGAAGCCATTAACGAATGCTGGCTGTCCGACCGCGACCGTTTCGCCTACGAAGGTCTGTATCACGAAAGTCGTCTGAGAAACCCGAAAATCAAACAGGGCGGCGAGTGGATGGACGTGGATTGGAAAACCGCGTTGGAATATGTCCGCAGCGCGATTGAATGTATCGCCAAAGACGGTAACCAAAACCAAGTCGGCATTTGGGCCAATCCGATGAATACGGTTGAAGAGCTGTATCTGGCCAAAAAACTTGCCGACGGCTTGGGTGTTAAAAACTTTGCAACCCGTTTGCGCCAACAGGACAAACGTCTTTCAGACGGCCTTAAAGGTGCGCAATGGTTGGGACAAGGCATTGAATCTTTGGCTGACAACGATGCCGTATTGGTAGTCGGCGCGAACCTGCGCAAAGAACAGCCGCTTCTGACCGCCCGCCTGCGCCGCGCCGCCAAAGACCGCATGGCTTTGAGCGTATTGGCCAGCAGTAAAGAAGAATTGTTTATGCCGCTTCTGTCTCAAGAAGCCGCACATCCCGACGAATGGGCAGGCCGTCTGAAAAACCTGTCTGCGAATGCGGAACACGCCGTTACCGCCAGCCTGAAAAACGCTGAAAAAGCAGCGGTGATTTTGGGAGCGGAAGTGCAAAACCATCCTGATTACGCCGCCATTTATGCCGCCGCGCAAGAGCTGGCAGACGCGACCGGCGCAGTGCTGGGCATTTTGCCGCAAGCCGCCAACAGCGTCGGTGCTGACGTTTTGGGCGTGAACTCGGGCGAGAGCGTTGTCGAAATGGCAAATGCGCCGAAACAGGCAGTCTTGCTGCTCAACGTCGAGCCTGAAATCGATACGGTTGACGGTGCAAAAGCCGTGGCCGCATTGAAACAGGCGAAAAGCGTGATGGCGTTTACGCCGTTTGTCAGCGAAACGCTGCTGGATGTGTGCGACGTATTGTTGCCGATTGCGCCGTTTACCGAAACCTCGGGCAGCTTCATCAATATGGAAGGCCGTCTGCAATCTTTCCACGGCGTGGTACAAGGCTTCGGCGATTCGCGTCCGATGTGGAAAGTGTTGCGCGTATTGGGCAACCTGTTTGATCTGAAAGGTTTTGAATACCACGATACCGCTGCGATTCTGAAAGATGCGCTGGATACAGAAAGCCTGCCGTCCAAACTGGACAACCGCAGCACATGGACAGGGGAGGGCGTTCAGACGGCCTCAGACCGCCTCGTCCGTGTCGGCGGCGTCGGTATTTATCACACTGATGCTATCGTGCGCCGTTCCGCACCGTTGCAAGAAACCAGCCATGCCGCCGTGCCTGCCGCGCGCGTAAATCCGAACACATTGGCACGCTTGGGCCTGCAAGACGGACAAACCGCTGTCGCCAAACAAAACGGCGCAAGCGTATCGGTTGTAGTCAAAGCCGATGCCGGTTTGCCTGAAAACGTGGTGCATCTGCCGCTGCATACCGAAAATGCCGCGCTGGGTGCGTTGATGGACACTATTGAACTGGCGGGAGCTTGATCATGCAAGAATGGTTCCAAAACCTCTTTGCCGCAACGCTCGGTCTGGGCGATTTGGGTATCACCGTAGGTTTGGTGGTATCCGTCATCGTCAAAATCGTGATTATCCTGATTCCGCTGATTCTGACCGTTGCCTACCTGACGTATTTCGAACGTAAAGTCATCGGCTTTATGCAGCTTCGCGTCGGCCCGAACGTGACCGGCCCGTGGGGTCTGATTCAGCCGTTTGCCGATGTGTTCAAACTCTTGTTTAAAGAGGTAACCCGTCCGAAGCTGTCAAACAAAGCCCTGTTCTACATCGGCCCGATTATGTCGCTCGCCCCGTCTTTTGCGGCGTGGGCAGTGATTCCGTTCAACGAAGAATGGGTGCTGACCAATATCAATATCGGCCTTTTGTACATCCTGATGATTACCTCGCTGTCGGTTTACGGCGTGATCATTGCGGGCTGGGCTTCCAACTCCAAATATTCGTTCTTGGGCGCAATGCGTGCTTCCGCACAAAGCATTTCCTACGAAATTGCCATGAGTGCCGCGCTGGTGTGCGTCGTGATGGTATCGGGCAGCATGAACTTCTCCGACATCGTTGCCGCACAAGCCAAAGGTATTGCCGGCGGTTCCGTATTCTCTTGGAACTGGCTGCCGCTCTTCCCCATCTTCATCGTCTATCTGATTTCCGCCGTTGCCGAAACCAACCGCGCGCCGTTTGACGTGGCAGAGGGCGAATCCGAAATCGTTGCCGGTCACCACGTTGAATACTCCGGCTTCGCATTCGCGCTGTTCTTCCTTGCCGAATACATTTTCATGATTCTGATTGCCGCGCTGACATCACTGATGTTCCTCGGCGGCTGGTTGTCTCCGTTTCCACAAAGCTGGGGCTTTATCGGTGCACCTTCCGCATTCTGGATGTTTGTGAAAATGGCGGCGGTGCTGTACTGGTACCTGTGGATCCGTGCAACCTTCCCACGCTACCGTTACGACCAAATCATGCGTTTGGGCTGGAAAGTGCTGATTCCGATCGGCTTCGCCTACATCGTGATTTTGGGCGTGTGGATGATTTCGCCGCTGAATTTGTGGAAATAAGTTTCAGACGGCATCTTGAGGCCGTCTGAACAAAGTGATTTTGAATACCTAACGAAATCCCTGTTTTGAGGGAACATAATATGGCTAACTTAGTAAAAACCTTTCTGCTTGGCGAATTGGTAAAAGGCTTGGGCGTAACGCTCAAAAACTTTTTTGCCCGCAAAGACACAATTTATTTCCCCGAAGAGAAAACGCCGCAATCCGTGCGTTTCCGTGGCTTGCACGCGCAACGCCGTTATCCGAACGGCGAAGAGCGCTGTATTGCGTGTAAATTGTGTGAGGCAGTTTGTCCGGCAATGGCGATTAACATCGAATCGGAAGAACGCGAAGACGGCACCCGCCGCACCAAGCGTTACGACATCGACCTGACCAAGTGCATCTTCTGCGGTTTCTGCGAAGAGGCCTGCCCGACCGATGCGATTGTGGAAACCCATATTTTTGAATACCACGGCGAGAAAAAAGGCGACTTGCACATGACCAAGCCGATTCTTTTGGCCATTGGCGATAAATACGAAGCTGAAATCGCCAAACGCAAAGCCGCTGACGCGCCGTATCGTTAAGGAGCAGACGAATGACTTTTTCCGCGATTCTGTTCTATATCCTTGCCGCCATCGTTTTGTACGGTGCGGTTCGTACCGTTACCGCTAAAAACCCTGTTCACGCCGCTTTGCATCTGGTGCTGACCTTCTGCGTGAGCGCGATGCTTTGGATGCTGATGCAGGCCGAATTCTTGGGTGTGACGCTGGTGGTGGTTTACGTCGGCGCCGTGATGGTGTTGTTCCTGTTCGTCGTGATGATGTTGAACATCGACATTGAAGAAATGCGCGCCGGTTTCTGGCGTCATGCGCCGGTTGCCGGCGTGGTCGGCACATTGTTGGCGGTTGCCCTGATTCTGATTTTGGTCAACCCGAAAACCGACCTGGCCGCATTTGGTCTGATGAAAGACATTCCCGCCGATTACAACAATATCCGTGATTTGGGCAGCCGTATTTATACCGAATACCTGTTGCCGTTTGAATTGGCGGCGGTATTGCTGCTGTTGGGCATGGTGGCCGCGATTGCGCTGGTTCACCGTAAAACCACCAATCCGAAACGCATGGATCCTGCCGACCAAGTTAAAGTACGCGCCGATCAAGGCCGTATGCGTTTGGTGAAAATGGAAGCGGTCAAACCGCAAGTCGAATCTGCCGAAGAAAGCGAAGTTTCAGACGGCCTCAAGCCGGAAGGGGAGGGCAAAGCATGATTACCTTGACGCATTATCTGGTATTGGGTGCGCTCCTGTTCGGTATCAGCGCAATGGGTATCTTTATGAACCGCAAAAATGTGCTGGTATTGCTGATGTCGATCGAGCTGATGCTCTTGGCGGTGAACTTCAACTTTATCGCCTTCTCGCAACATTTGGGCGATACCGCCGGACAAATTTTCGTATTCTTCGTACTGACTGTTGCCGCTGCCGAATCCGCCATCGGTTTGGCGATTATGGTATTGGTGTACCGTAACAGAAAAACAATCAACGTTGCCGATTTGGATGAGTTGAAAGGGTAATCATGAACGATATGACTTTATATTTGATAATTGCCCTTGTTCCGTTGGCAGGCTCGCTGATTGCGGGTTTGTTCGGCAACAAAATCGGACGTGCCGGCGCGCATACTGTGACGATACTCGGTGTCGCTGTATCTGCCGTGCTGTCGGCTTATGTGCTGTGGGGATTCCTCAATGGCAGCCGTACCAAGTTTGACGAGAACGTTTATACCTGGCTGACAATGGGCGGCTTGGATTTCTCCGTCGGCTTCTTGGTCGATACGATGACGGCGATGATGATGGTCGTGGTAACGGGCGTGTCGTTGATGGTGCATATCTACACCATCGGCTATATGCACGATGAAAAAGTCGGCTACCAACGCTTCTTCAGCTATATTTCTTTGTTTACATTCAGCATGTTGATGCTGATTATGAGCAACAACTTCATCCAGCTCTTCTTCGGCTGGGAAGCTGTGGGCTTGGTATCGTACCTTTTGATCGGTTTCTATTTCAAACGTCCAAGTGCAACATTTGCCAACCTGAAAGCCTTTTTGATCAACCGTGTCGGCGACTTCGGCTTTTTGCTCGGTATCGGTTTGGTGCTTGCCTATTTCGGCGGCAGCTTGCGCTATCAAGATGTATTCGCTTATCTGCCTAATGTTCAGACGGCCACCATTCAATTGTTCCCCGGTGTGGAATGGTCTTTGATTACCGTAACCTGCCTGCTCCTGTTTGTGGGCGCGATGGGTAAATCGGCTCAGTTCCCGCTGCATGTCTGGCTGCCCGATTCGATGGAAGGCCCGACCCCGATTTCTGCATTGATTCACGCCGCAACCATGGTTACGGCGGGTCTGTTCATGGTGTCGCGCATGTCGCCGATTTATGAGATGAGCAGCACTGCGCTGTCTGTCATCATGGTAATCGGTGCGATTACCGCCCTGTTTATGGGTTTCTTGGGCGTGATTCAAAACGACATCAAACGTGTGGTTGCGTATTCCACCCTGTCGCAACTGGGCTACATGACCGTGGCTTTGGGCGCGTCCGCCTATTCCGTGGCGATGTTCCATGTGATGACCCACGCTTTCTTTAAAGCCTTGCTGTTCTTGGCGGCAGGCAGCGCGATTATCGGTATGCACCACGACCAAGATATGCGCCATATGGGCAACCTGAAAAAATATATGCCGGTTACTTGGCTGACTATGCTGATCGGTAACTTGTCGCTGATTGGTACGCCGTTCTTCTCCGGCTTCTATTCTAAAGATTCGATTATCGAAGCAGCGAAATACAGCACCCTGCCGGGCAGCGGCTTTGCTTATTTTGCCGTCCTTGCCAGTGTGTTTGTTACCGCGTTTTACGCGTTCCGCCAATACTTTATGGTGTTCCACGGCGAAGAGAAATGGCGCAGCCTGCCTGAGCATCATGACGATCATCATGGCGAAGAGCATCACGGCTTGGGCAAAAACGATAATCCGCACGAAAGCCCGCTGGTTGTTACCCTGCCTTTGATTTTGCTTGCCATTCCGTCCGTCATCATCGGCTATGTTGCCATCGAGCCTATGCTTTACGGCGATTTCTTCAAAGACGTGATTTTCGTCAATGCCGACGCGCATCCGACCATGCACATCATGAAGGAAGAGTTTCACGGCGCATTGGCAATGGTGTCGCACAGCCTGCATTCTCCTGTACTCTACCTTGCTATCGCAGGTGTATTGAGCGCATGGCTTTTGTACGTCAAACTGCCGCACCTGCCTGCGAAAATTGCACAGACGTTCCGTCCGATTTACGTTTTGTTTGAAAACAAATACTACCTCGACGCCCTGTATTTCAACGTTTTCGCCAAAGGCACACGCGCATTGGGCAACTTCTTCTGGAAAGTCGGCGATACCGCCATTATCGACAACGGCATCGTCAACGGCTCCGCCAAACTGGTCGGCGCGATTGCCGCGCAAGTGCGTAAAGCCCAAACCGGCTTTATCTACACCTACGCCGCCGCTATGGTATTCGGCGTATTGGTACTGCTCGGCATGACCTTCTGGGGATTGTTCCGATAAGGATGAGGCTTCAGACGGCCTTAAACCTTCAGGCCGTCTGAAACGAAGAAATATCCACATAAACACATTTTATTTTAACCACAGGTTAACCACTATGTTTTCCAACTACCTACTCAGCTTGGCAATATGGATACCCATCGCCGCAGGTGTGCTGGTTTTGGCGACCGGTAAAGACAGCCGTGCGCCGCTGGCGCGTGTGCTTGCCTTCATGGGTGCGCTTGCCGGTTTCTTGGTAACGCTGCCCCTGTTTACCGGTTTCGACCGTTTGAGCGGCGGCTATCAGTTTACCGAGTTCCACGAGTGGATTCCGCTGCTGAAAATCAACTACGCATTGGGCGTGGACGGTATTTCAGTGCTCTTTATCATCTTGAATGCGTTTATTACGCTGCTGGTGGTATTGGCCGGTTGGGAAGTCATTCAGAAACGTCCGGCGCAGTATATGGCGGCATTCCTGATGATGTCGGGTTTGATTAACGGCGCGTTTGCCGCTCAGGATGCGATTCTGTTTTATGTGTTCTTCGAGGGTATGCTGATTCCGCTGTACCTGATTATCGGTGTATGGGGCGGCCCGCGCCGTGTCTATGCGTCGGTCAAGCTGTTCCTCTATACGCTGATGGGTTCGCTTTTGATGCTGGTTGCCATGGTTTACCTGTACTATCAAACAGGCAGCTTCTCTATTGTCGATTTCCAAAACATCAAACAGATTCCGTTGGGCGTACAACAGCTTTTGTTTGTGGCGTTCTTCCTGTCATTTGCCGTAAAAGTGCCGATGTTCCCCGTGCACACTTGGTTGCCGGATGCCCACGTTGAAGCGCCGACTGGCGGTTCGATGGTGTTGGCGGCGATTACGCTGAAACTGGGTGCGTATGGTTTCTTGCGCTTTATCCTGCCGATTATGCCGGATGCGGCACGCTATTTTGCCCCTGTAATCATCGTATTGAGCCTGATTGCCGTGATTTATATCGGTATGGTGGCTTTGGTGCAAACCGATATGAAAAAACTGGTGGCGTACTCTTCCATCAGCCATATGGGTTTTGTCACTTTAGGCATGTTCCTGTTTGTGAACGGCCAACTGAATGACTGGGCATTGAAAGGCGCAATCATTCAAATGATTTCCCACGGTTTTGTGTCTGCCGCGATGTTTATGTGTATCGGCGTGATGTACGACCGCCTGCATACCCGCAATATTGCCGATTATGGCGGCGTGGTCAATGTGATGCCTAAGTTTGCGGCGTTTATGATGTTGTTCGGTATGGCTAATGCCGGTCTGCCTGCAACTTCCGGCTTCGTGGGCGAGTTTATGGTGATTATGGGTGCGGTTAAAGTGAATTTCTGGGTAGGCGCGTTGGCTGCTATGACCTTGATTTACGGTGCGTCTTATACCCTGTGGATGTACAAACGCGTTATTTTTGGTGCGATCCACAATCCGCACGTTGCCGAAATGAAAGACATCAATTGCCGCGAATTTGCGATTTTGGCGATTTTGGCGGTTGCTGTTTTGGGCATGGGTCTGTATCCGCAAGCGTTTATCGAAGTGGTACATCAAGCGGCAAACGATTTGATTGCCCATGTGGCACAAAGCAAGATTTGAGGTGTGTAAATGAACTGGTCTGATTTGAATTTAATGCCCGCCATGCCCGAAATCGTGCTGCTTGCGCTATTGGGTGTCGTATTGCTGGCAGACTTGTGGATTTGCGATAAAAACCGCTATTTAACCCATCTGATGAGTTTGGGAACGGTCATTATTGTGGCTATTACCCAATTGGCGGTATGGGAGCAGGGCAGTGTCGATGCCTTTCACGGTATGTATATTGCAGACGGCATGTCCCGTTTGGCAAAACTGGTGCTGTATGCGCTGACGTTTGGTCTGTTTATTTACAGTAAACCGTACAACCAAGACCGCCAAATCTTTAAAGGCGAGTTTTACACCCTGTCGCTGTTTGCCCTGTTGGGCATGAGCGTCATGGTCAGCGCGGCACATTTCCTGACAGCGTATATCGGTTTGGAATTGTTGTCTTTGTCGCTGTACGCCATGATTGCCCTGCGCCGCGATTCCGGCCGTTCTGCCGAGGCTGCGCTGAAATACTTCGTATTGGGCGCGTTGGCCTCCGGTTTGCTGCTCTATGGTATTTCCATGGTTTACGGCGCCACCGGTTCTCTTGATTTTGCTTCCGTCTTGGCTTCTGCTTTCAATGAGCAGGCCAATGAATGGTTGTTGAAATTAGGTATGGTGTTTATTGTGGTCGCCATTGCATTTAAATTGGGTGCGGTTCCATTCCATATGTGGGTACCCGATGTGTACGATGGCGCGCCGACATCCGTTGCCGCCTTTGTGGGCACGGCTCCGAAAATTGCCGCCGTTGTCTTTGCGTTCCGTATTCTTGTGACCGGCATGGGTACAGTACATTCAGACTGGGCGCCGATGTTGGCCATTCTTGCCGTTGCATCGTTGGTAGTCGGTAACCTTGCCGCCATTATGCAAACCAATATCAAACGCATGCTTGCCTATTCCACCGTATCGCACATGGGCTTTATCCTGTTGGCGTTTATGGCAGGTGCGGTCGGCTTTACCGCAGGTTTGTATTACGCCATTACCTATGCTTTGATGGCGGCAGTCAGCTTCGGTGTTTTGATGGTATTGTCTACCAAAGACATTGAGTGTGAAGACATCAAAGACCTCGCAGGCCTTAACCAACGCCATGCATGGTTTGCCTTCTTGATGTTGCTGTCCATGTTCTCCATGGCGGGTATTCCGCCGCTGATGGGTTTTTACGCCAAATTCGGCGTGATTATGGCACTCTTGAAACAAGGTCATGTTTGGTTGTCAGTGTTTGCCGTCATCATGTCGCTGATTGGCGCGTTCTACTACCTGCGCGTGGTCAAAGTCATCTACTTCGATGCGCCTGACCATGATCAGCCGGTCGGCAGCAACTATGCCGCCAAATTTGTCCTGACGGTCAATGCCTTCCTGCTGCTCCTGTGGGGTATCATGCCGCAAACCGTTATCGACTGGTGTGCCAAAGCATTGGAAAATACCCTGTAAACTTCAAACAAAACCAACGGCGGCTGTTCCAAAGTCGCCGTTTTTGTTAGGATTCGCATTCGGATGAAAAATACCCAAGTTCAGACGGCCTCAAGCCTTTGAACAATCATCAAGCGGGTATCATCAAGATATTGAATATTCCACGGATAATGATGGGCAAGAATGCCCATTTAACATGTTAAAATCACATACAGGCCGTCTGAAAACAGAAAGACCATCATGACCGCATCCATGTACATTCTTTTGCTGTTGGCAATTATCTTTGCCAACGCACCATTTATTACCACCAAATTCTTCGGCATCATCGCCCTGAAACGCAAACACATCGGCCATCACTTGATCGAATTGCTGGCAGGCTTCCTTCTTACTGCAATCCTCGCTTATATCCTCGAATCGCGCGCAGGAGCCGTACATGCCCAAGATTGGGAGTTTTACGCGACCGTTGTCTGCCTCTACCTGATTTTTGCCTTCCCATGCTTCGTATGGCGTTACTTTTGGAATGAGCGAAATAGAGAGTAGGAATTGGATTTAAATAAGGAAAAGGCCGTCTGAAAGATTTTCAGACGGCCTTGTATTTGAGAATGTAGGTGGCAATGACTACATCTTTGAGTTAGGTAGATATGGATTCAATAAAGACTTTATCTTCTTTTTGGATAAAAGTAGCGGAGAGACAATAATCTGTCTCATAAACACATCCCATAATTTTGACTTTATTTTTGTTTTTCCATTCAATACCGGCAACAATGGTCTCCAAAGGATAGTCTTTAGTTTCTGAGAAAGGCGTTACAGAACGAGATTTTGGTAATTGTGCCATTGTTACGGTTGTTTTGGGTATGCCGTTTTTTAAAATGGGAAACCAAAGAAAAGGGATGGACTCACCTTTCTTTTTATTCCATTGAGCAGAATATTTGCTAAAAGCAGTAATGGCATCGCTTAGTCCCCCTTGGTAAAAGCATCTTTGGCTTTCCCCAATCATTTCTTCTACGGGCTTTTTACAATGTAAGTTTCCAGCCAAAGAAAAAGAGGGGAGGATGAATAGAACTGTAAAAATAAGTTTTCGCATAATTAATACCCCGTATTTAGAGTCAGAAGACTGATGGAAAAGATAGAAAAGGCTTTTTTCATTTTTTATCTCTCAATGGTTGAATGAAATATAAGTCTTTAAAAGTGATTAAAAAGAAATCTCATATCGAGATTTCTTTACGTAGTTATGTGTAACATTTGCAAACATTGTAACATAGTAAATTCAATGCTACAGTTATTTGATATGTTTAATCAATTTAGATAATCGGTCATTATAACCGATTATCGGTATATTTCCCGAGGAAATTCATTTCGATTGAAAAGAGTAGAGTTGTTTATATCTATTAGCAATAAAATTCGTTCTTTGTGTGGATGGAAACAATGGTCTCAAGATAGAAGCTTAGTTTCCAAATAAATTCAGGAAAAGGCCGAGTTGATGTAGTTGCTTGAAACAATAAAGGCCGTCTGAAAGATTTTCAGACGGCCTTTATTTTGTTTGATGTTAAATATCGGTTAGAAAACAAGGCTGTTGGGGCGTAAAGCCTTGTCGTGGGGGCGGTTTAACGGTACTATTCTCGGTTAATCCTGTTTTATTCCTATGAAATTGAAAGTATAAGATGATTAATGATATTCAAAAGACAGCTGAAGGCAAAATGCAGCGTTCTCTGGAAGTGTTGAAAGAAAACTTGGCTAAGGTGCGTACCGGCCGTGCGCATACCGGCCTGCTCGACCAAGTGGAAGTGGAATACTGGGGCAGTATGGTGCCTGTGAGCCAAGTGGCAAACGTGACGCTTTTGGATGCGCGTACGATTGGTGTGAAACCTTTCGAGAGCAATATGGCTGCAAAAGTTGAGAAAGCGATTCGTGATTCCAATTTGGGTCTGAACCCTGCTTCTGTCGGTGATTTGATCCGTGTCCCTATGCCTATGCTGACTGAGGAACGCCGTAAGGATTTGATCAAAGTAGTGCGCGGTGAGGCGGAAGAGGGCCGTGTGTCTATCCGCAATGTGCGCCGTGATGCAAACGACCATATCAAAAAATTGTTGAAAGACAAAGAGATTTCTGAAGATGAAGCCCGCCGTGGCGAGGAAGCGGTTCAGAAGTTGACCGACAAATACATTGCTGAGGCAGACAAGCTCTTGGCTGCCAAAGAAGAAGATTTGATGGCGATTTAATCCTGTGTGCAAACCGTTCAGACGGCCTTTGGACGGTTTGCTCCTTGAAAGGCAGACATGAAAAGCAGTACGCAGACGATTTTGGAACACTCTGCCATCCCCCGACATATTGCTGTGATTATGGACGGCAACGGACGTTGGGCAAAGAAGCGTTTTCTTCCCCGTGTAATGGGGCATAAGCGCGGCTTGGATGCGCTGGAGAACATGGTGAAGCATTGTGCTGAACTGGGTGTGCAGTATTTGACCGTGTTTGCTTTTTCGACTGAAAACTGGCGACGCCCCGAGGAAGAGGTTTCTTTTCTGATGGGGCTGTTTTTGCAGGCTTTGCAAAAGCAGGTGCGCCGTTTGCACGATAACAATATGCGCTTGAGGATCATCGGCAGCCGCGAGCGGTTTAATGCTGAAATCCTGAAGGGGATTGAGGCGGCCGAGGCGTTGACGGCAAATAATACCGGTTTGACTTTGAGCATTGCCGCCGATTATGGCGGCCGCTGGGATATTTTGCAGGCGGCAAATCAGTTGATTGCCGAAGGTGTAACTGAGATTACGGAAGAGGCGTTGTCGCGTTACTTGATGTTGGGCGATGCACCCGAGCCGGATTTGTTTATCCGAACCGGTGGCGAGACGCGCATCAGTAATTTCCTGCTGTGGCAGATGGCGTATGCGGAATTGTATTTTACGGATACGCTGTGGCCTGATTTTAATGAAAAATCGCTGAACGAGGCGATTGCTTCGTTCCAAAAACGGGAGCGCCGCTTCGGGCGGACTTCCGAGCAGCTGCCGGTTGAGCAGCAACGGGGTTGAGGACTATGTTGAAACAACGGATTTTGACAGCGCTGTGGCTTTTGCCGCTGATGCTGGGTATGCTGTTTTATGCACCTATGTGGCTGTGGGCTGCGTTTTGCGGCCTGATTGCCATGCTAACTTTGTGGGAATATGCCCGCATGAGTGGCTTGGACAAGCTGAAAATCAACCATTATTTGGCTTCAACGCTGGTGTTCGGCGTGATTGCCTATGCCGGCGGTTGGCAGTTGCCTGATTTGGTTTGGTATGTCGTATTGGCGTTTTGGCTGATTGTCATGCCTTGGTGGCTGAAAGCAAAATGGAAGTTAAACGGCGGCTGGCAGGCTTACACAGTCGGTTGGTTGTTGGTGATGCCGTTTTGGTTCGCACTGGTTTACCTGCGCCCTCAGCCTGAAGACGCGCTGTCTTTATTGGCGATTATGGGTTTGGTGTGGGTGGCCGATATTGGCGCGTATTTCTGCGGCAAGTCGTTTGGCAAGCGCAAAATTGCGCCGACCATCAGCCCGGGTAAAAGCTGGGAAGGTGCGATCGGCGGTGCATTGTGCGTTGTCGTGTACATGACCATCGTATGGAAAGCCGGTTGGCTGGCTTTTGAAGCCGGGTGGTTCAAAACGATTTTGATCGGCTTGATTCTGACCGTTGTCAGCGTGTGCGGCGATTTGCTGGAAAGCTGGCTCAAACGTGCGGCCGGTATCAAAGACAGCAGCAATCTGTTGCCGGGACACGGCGGCGTGTTCGACCGTGTGGACAGCCTGATTGCCGTTATCAGCATTTATGCCGCTTTTGTATATTTGTTTTAAACCGCCTGTCTGACGTGGTTGAGGGAGCTGATTATGTCCGAACAAAAACAGATTTCATCTTTATCGATCTTGGGCGTATTGTTGGCATTGGGATTGATGGCTGCGGCGTTTATTTTGGGCGTGCAGTTTAAGAATCTGCGCCAGCCGGGGACGATTACTGTAAAAGGTCTGGCGGAGAAAAACTTCCAATCCGACAGCGCGACGTGGAATACGGGGGTGAACGCGCACGGCGAGAGCTATCAGGAAGTTTTGGATTTACTGACGGCAAGACGCAAGAAGCTGTCTAAGTTTTTGGGTGAGCAAGGCTTTGCGGCGGCTGAAATGAAAGTGGGCCTGCCCGAAGTGTCGCGCGTTTTCAATGAAACCCGTGACGAACTGGGCAACGTAACCCGCACGCCCAACGGCTACGATGGCGACCTCAATATTGTGGTCAACACCAAAAAATTGGACAAAATCCAAGCCGCCCAGCGTGCCATTTTGAATTTCCGTGCGCAAAATGAATTCATCCGCTTCGACAATCCGCAATATTTGCTGGGCAATTTGGAAACCATCAAACGTGATTTGATTACGCAGGCGACTGAGGATGCGCAGAAACGCGCGGTCGAATTTGCCAAAACCGGCGGCGGTAAAGTGGGCGCCATGCGTTCTGCTTCGCAAGGTTCGTTCAACATCTATGCCGACACCGGCAGCAGCGAGGATGATGAATACGGCGGTTCTTACGATAAAAGCACCGTCGGCAAACAAGTCCGACTGGTTGTTACCATCGAATACGGCATTGAGTAATTCTTTCAGATGGCCTGTTTAGCCGGGAGGTAAAAGGCCGTCTGAAAATTGGAAACGGCAAAGAAATCTATTTCAAACACAATGAATACCGTTTGCACAGCACACAAAGAACACACCATGACACAACAAGTTCTGACCATATTAGGCAGTACCGGCAGCATAGGCGAAAGCACTTTAGACGTTGTTTCCCGCCATCCCGAAAAATTCCGCGTGTTCGCGCTGGCAGGGCATAGGCAGGTGGACAAGCTGGCGGCGCAATGCAAACAGTTCTGCCCGGAATATGCCGTTGTCGGCGATGCCGGCCATGCTGCCGAGCTGGAAAAGAAACTCAAACAAGAAGGCATCAATACGCAGGTTTTATATGGTTCTCAAGCCCTGATTGATGTCGCCTCCGCCGATGAAGTCAGCGGCGTGATGTGTGCCATTGTCGGCGCGGCCGGCTTGCCGTCGGCTTTGGCTGCCGCTCAAAAAGGCAAAACCATTTATCTGGCAAACAAAGAAACGCTGGTGGTTTCCGGCGCATTGTTTATGGAAACCGCCCGTCAAAACGGCGCCACCATCTTGCCGATTGACAGCGAACACAACGCCATCTTCCAAGTATTGCCAAGGGATTACACAGGCCGTCTGAATGAGCACGGTATCAATTCGATTATCCTGACCGCATCGGGCGGACCCTTCCTTAACGCCGATTTAAGTACATTTGACAGCATTACGCCCGAGCAGGCGGTCAAGCATCCGAATTGGAGCATGGGGCGCAAAATTTCCGTCGATTCCGCGTCAATGATGAATAAGGGCTTGGAATTGATTGAGGCGCATTGGCTGTTTAACTGTCCGCCGGAAAAGCTGGAAGTCGTCATTCATCCGCAATCTGTGATACACAGCATGGTGCGTTATCGCGATGGTTCGGTATTGGCGCAATTGGGCAATCCCGATATGCGTACGCCGATTGCTTATTGTTTGGGTCTGCCCGAACGTATCGATTCCGGCGTGGGCGAGCTGGATTTCGGCGCATTGTCCGCGTTGACCTTCCAAAAGCCTGACTTTGACCGTTTCCCGTGTTTGAAACTTGCCTATCAGGCCATGAATGCAGGCGGCGCCGCGCCTTGCGTGTTGAACGCCGCAAACGAAGTGGCCGTGGCCGCTTTCTTGGATAAACGCATCAAGTTTACCGATATTGCCCAAATCGTAGCCCACTGCCTTGCCCAGGATTTTTCAGACGGCCGTCACGGTATCGAAGGCCTGCTGGCGCAAGACGCGCAAACACGCAGACAGGCAGAAGCCTTTATCGGTAAATATAAGGCTTCAATGACAGGCCGTCTGAAACGCCAACCGCTTGGCATTTAGGCAGACAAAATGGAACAACTGCCTTTATAATCGGTTTTCAGACGGCCTTATCCGCTGATTATTACATTCCACTCAGGGGATTTTTTTGCAAACCTTTTTAGCCTTTATCGTCGCCATTCTGATTTTGGTCAGCCTGCATGAGTTCGGACACTATATTGTTGCCCGCTGGTGCGGCGTTAAAGTCGTGCGCTTTTCTGTCGGCTTCGGTAAGCCCTTTTTTACCCGAAAACGTGGCGATACCGAGTGGTGTCTTGCCCCGATTCCGCTGGGCGGTTACGTTAAAATGGTCGATACGCGCGAAGGCGAGGTGGCAGAGGCAGATTTGCCGTACGCCTTTGACAAGCAGCATCCGGCCAAGCGCATCGCCATTGTCGCCGCCGGCCCTTTGACCAATTTGATTTTGGCCGTTTTGCTTTACGGTTTGAGCTTTTCCTTTGGCGTGACCGAGTTGCGCCCCTATGTCGGCATGGTTGAGCCTAGTAGTATTGCCGCCAAAGCAGGTTTTCAGGCGGGCGATAAAATTGTATCGGTTAACGGAATCGCCGTTAAAGACTGGAGCGATGCGCAAACCGAGATGGTGTTGAACCTTGAAGCCGGCCCTGTAAAAGTCGCTGTTCAGACGGCCTCAAATACCCAAGCCATCCGCATAATTGATGCCGCCGGCACGCCTGAAGCAGGTAAAGTTGCGAAAAGCCAAGGCAACATCGGCCTTTTGCCTTTTAGAATTACTAACCGTATCGGCAAAGTCTTGGCCAATAGTCCGGCCGAAAAAGCAGGTTTGAAGGAAAACGACAAACTGCTGACCGCCGATGGGAAGTCCATCGAAAGCTGGCAGGCATGGACGGAACTCTTCCGCGCCAGCCCCGGCAAACGAATCGAACTGACTTACGAGCGCGACGGTAAAATACTGGCGACCGCTATCCGGCCGGACAGCGTCGAGCAGTCGGCAGGCGTGCTGGTGGGTAGAGCCGGGCTTGCCGCCCAGGCGGATAAAGAGTGGGATAAAACCATCCGCTACCGTTATACGCCTTCCGTTGCCCAAGCCTTTGAATTGGGTTGGAACAAAACCGTCAACTATTCGTGGACGACCCTCAAATTTTTTGGAAAACTGGTTACAGGCAATGCCTCTTTAAACCATATTTCCGGCCCCCTGACCATTGCCGATGTCGCCGGACAATCCGCCAAACTCGGATTGCAGAGCTACCTCGAATTTCTGGCCTTGGTCAGCATCAGCTTAGGCGTGTTGAACCTTTTGCCCGTGCCCGTTTTAGACGGCGGACATCTGGTTTTCTATACCGCCGAATGGATACGCGGAAAGCCTTTGAGCGAGCGCATACAGGCAGTCGGCCTGCGCTTCGGACTGGCAGCCATGCTTTTGATGATGGCTGTGGCTTTCTTTAATGACATCAACCGTTTGTTTGGATAATTTATGAAACTGAACCAGATTGCTTCCGCTTTAATGGTATTGAGCCTGTCGCCAATGGCATTGGCTGACTTTACCATTCAGGACATCCGCGTCGAAGGCCTGCAACGCACCGAGCCGAGTACCGTCTTCAACTACCTGCCCGTTAAAGTCGGTGATAATTTCAATGATGCGCGCAGTGAAGAAATCATCAAAAAACTCTACGCAACCGGTTTCTTTGACGACGTACGCGTCGAAACCATGGACAATCAAGTCCTGCTGACCGTGATTGAGCGTCCGACCATCAGCTCGCTCAATATTACCGGCGCAAAAATGCTGCAAAACGATGCCATCAAGAAAAACCTTGAAGCATTTGGTTTGTCGCAATCCCAATACTTCAACCAAGCAACGCTAAACCAAGCCGTTGCCGGTTTGAAAGAAGAGTATTTGAGCCGTGGCAAACAGTCTGTCCAAATCACTCCGACTGTAACCAAACTCGCCCGTAACCGCGTATCTATCGATATTGCCATCGAAGAGGGCAAATCTACCAAGATTACCGATATTTCATTTGAAGGCAACGAAGTTTATTCCGACCGCCGCCTGCTGAAACAAATGTCCCTGAGCGAAGGCGGTATGTGGACTTGGATCACTAAGAGCAACCAGTTCAATGAGCAAAAATTTGCTCAGGACATGGAAAAAATCACCAATTACTACCAAAACAACGGCTACTTCAACTTCCGTATTTTGGATACCGACATCCAAACCAACGAAGACAAAACCAAGCAAACCATTAAAGTAACCGTCAGCGAAGGCGACCGCTTCCGCTGGGGCAATGTACGCATCGAAGGCGATACGCTGGAAGTGCCGAAAGAAGATTTGGAAAAACTGCTGACCATGAAGCCGGGCAAATGGTACGAGCGCGCGCAAATGTCCAATTCGCTCGAAGCCATTCAAAACCGCATGGGTCAGGCAGGTTACGCATTTAGCGAAATCAATGTCCAACCGATTCCAAATGCCGAAACGCATACCGTTGATTTTGTTCTGACCGTTCAACCGGGCCGCAAAATCTATGTAAACGAAATCAATATTACCGGCAACAACAAAACCCGTGACGAAGTCATCCGCCGCGAGTTGCGTCAAATGGAATCGGCGCCTTACGACTCTGCCAAACTGCAACGTTCTAAAGAGCGCGTTGAGTTGTTGGGCTACTTCGACAACGTTCAATTTGATGCGGTTCCTGTGGCCAATACGCCTGACCAAGTTGACCTGAACATGAGCCTGACCGAACGTTCTACCGGATCGCTCGACTTGAGCGCGGGTTGGGTTCAGGATACCGGTTTGGTAATGTCTGCCGGCGTGGCTCAAGACAACCTGTTCGGTACGGGTAAATCCGTTGCCCTGCGCGCTTCCCGCAGTAAAACCACAGTAAACGGCTCGTTGTCGTTTACCGACCCATACTTCACACCGGACGGCGTAAGCTTGGGCTACGACCTTTATGGCAAGTCTTATGACCCGCGTAAAGCTTCTTCCAGCGCGAAACAATATAAAACTACAACTTTCGGCGGCGGTTTGCGTATCGGTATTCCGGTTACCGAATATGACCGTGTGAATTTCGGTTTGGCCGCAGAGCGTCTGACCGTGAACACCTACAAAGGCGCGCCTAAACGCTATGCTGACTTTATCAACCAATACGGTAAAGGCAACGGCAACGGAGTGGGTAACTTCAAAGGCTGGTTGTACAAAGGCACCATCGGCTGGGGCCGCAACAAAACCGACAATGCCTTGTGGCCGACCCGCGGTTACCTGACCGGCGTAAACGGCGAAATCGCCTTGCCGGGCAGCGACCTGCAATACTACACCCTGACCCACAACCAAACTTGGTTCTTCCCGTTGAGCAAAGATTTCACATTGATGCTGGGTGGAGAAGTCGGTTATGGCAACGGCTACGGCAAAACCAAAACCATGCCGTTCTTTGAAAACTTCTACGGCGGCGGTTTAGGCTCTGTCCGCGGCTTTGAAAGCGGTACGCTGGGCCCGAAAGTTTATGACGAATACGGCGAGAAAATCAGCTACGGCGGTAACAAAAAAGCCAACGTTTCCGCAGAGTTGCTCTTCCCGATGCCGGGCATTAAAGACTCGCGTACCGTCCGTTTGAGCCTGTTTGCCGATGCGGGCAGCGTGTGGGACGACAAAACCTACAATGACGGCAGCAGCAATTCTTATTACACCAATGGCGCGCTTCAAAACGTGTATGGCGTAGGCACAACGCACAAATCGACATTCAAAAACGAATTGCGTTACTCTGCCGGTGCTGCCGTGACCTGGCTCTCTCCGCTGGGTCCGATGAAGTTCAGTTATGCTTATCCGATTAAGAAAAAAGAAGGCGACGAAATCCAACGCTTCCAATTCCAACTCGGTACGACATTCTGATGATGTTTAGGCCGTCTGAAACCGGGTTTGTCCGTTTCAGACGGCCTCATGGCAGATTGGCGGCAAGCTTATTGCAAACCGCCCGTTTGTTTTCAAGCAAGGATTTTTATCATGAGTAAAATAGCCGACACCCTCCGTGTCCTCGCCGTAGCCCTGTCGGGTTTCGTGCTGTTGCCGCAAGCGGCGGCGGATGGCGTGCAGAAAATCGGTTTTATCAATACCGAGCGCGTTTATCAGGAATCCAAGCAGGCGCAAAACATTCAGATGACTTTGGAAAAAGAGTTCAAAAGCCGTCAAACCGCCTTGCAAAAGCTGCAACAGGAAGGCGAGGCTTTAGAGCGAAAACTGAGCGGCGACAAGCTCAGCGACAACCAAAGGGAAGCGGAAACCCAAAAATGGCGCAATCTGGTACAGAAATTCCGCAAGCAGCAGGCCGAGTTGGCAGAAGACTACAACCTGCGCCGCAATGAAGAATTCGCCGCGCTCCAGCAAAATGCCAACCGCGTCATCGTCGATTTGGCCAAACACGAAGGTTACGACTTCATCTTGCAGGACGTGATTTACGTCAACGGCCGCTACGACATTACCGACAGCGTTATCAAAGCCCTAAACGCTCACTGACCCTGCTCGGTAGCGAATGTGACCATACAGACAAACCTAAGGCCGTCTGAAACCCAAACCGGCATCTTTCAGACGGCCTGACATCTTGACGGCAGATTATCATGACTTCACAAGCATACACCCTGTCCCAAATCGTTTCCCAACTTGGCGGCGAATGGAAAGGCGAAGACATCGCCATTACTGCCGTCCGTCCGTTGGATCAGGCGCAGGCGGAACACATCAGCTTTTTGGCCAACCCGAAATACAAAGCCGAAGTGCATGACAGCCAGGCAGGCGCAGTGATTGTGTCACCGAAAGCCGCAGACGAATTTGCAGACCGCAACCTGATTGTGGCTGCCGACCCTTATCTTTATTTTGCCAAAGTGGCACGATTGTTCTCGCCGATTGTCAAAGCACAGGGCGGCATACATCCGACCGCCGTTGTCGAGGCCAGCGCCAAAGTGCCGGCAAGCTGCGAAATCGGCGCGAATGCCTATATCGGCGCGAATACCGTATTGGGCGAAGGCTGCCGTATTTTGGCCAATGCCGTTGTCCAACACGATTGTACGTTGGGCGATGAAGTCGTGCTGCGTCCCAACGCTGTCATCTATTACGGCTGCACTTTGGGCAACCGTGTCGAAATCCACAGCGGCGCAGTCATCGGTGCGGACGGTTTCGGCTTGGCCTTCGCCGGCGATTCATGGTTCAAAATCCCGCAAACCGGCGCAGTCACGCTGGGCGATGATGTGGAAATCGGTTCGAACACCAATATCGACCGCGGCGCGATGAGCGATACGACCGTCGGCAACGGTACTAAAATCGACAACCAAGTCCAAATCGGTCACAACTGCAAAATCGGTTCGCACACCGTTATCGCCGCCAAAACCGGCATTTCCGGCAGCGTCACCATCGGCAATTATTGTATTATCGGCGGCGGCGTCGGCACGGTCGGACACATTGAAATCGCCGATAAAACCACCATCGGCGGCGGTACATCCGTTACCCACAGCATTACCGAAAGCGGCCAGCATTTGGCCGGTATTTTCCCGATGTCGGGCTACAAAGACTGGGCGCGCAATGCCGTTTATATCCACCGTTTGAGCGAAATGAACAAACGCCTCAAAACGCTGGAAAAACAGCTTGCCGACAGCGACGAAGCCTAAAGGCGGCGCAAACAGTCCGCGCCCCGCATCCGAATACGTTTAAACCCAATACAAATAAGGAAAGACGAACATCATGGACGTACAACTCCCGATCGAAGCCAAAGACATTCAAAAACTTATCCCACACCGTTATCCGTTTTTGCAACTCGACCGCATTACTGCGTTCGAACCGATGAAAACCCTGACTGCAATTAAAAACGTCACCATGAACGAGCCGCAGTTCCAAGGCCACTTTCCCGACCTGCCCGTGATGCCCGGCGTGCTGATTATCGAAGCCATGGCGCAAGCGTGCGGCACACTGGCCATCCTCAGCGAAGGCGGCCGCAAAGAAAACGAATTCTTCTTCTTCGCCGGTATCGATGACGCCCGTTTCAAACGCCAAGTTATCCCCGGCGACCAACTGGTTTTTGAAGTCGAGCTGCTGACCAACAAACGCGGTATCGGCAAATTCAACGCCGTTGCCAAAGTCGACGGCCAAGTTGCCGTTGAAGCCGTGATTATGTGCGCCAAACGCGTGGTGTAAGAATGGGACAGGCCGTCTGAAAGTTCAAACGGCATCTTGCAGGCAATACCTGTATCAGACAGCAAGGAGACAGCATGACCCTTATCCATCCGACCGCCGTCATCGACCCTAAAGCCGAACTTGACTCCAGCGTCAAAGTCGGCCCATACAGCATCATCGGCCCCAATGTCCAAATCGGTGCGAATACCGAAATCGGCCCGCACGTCGTCATCAACGGCCATACGACCATCGGTGAAAACAACCGCATTTTCCAATTTGCCAGCCTCGGTGAAATTCCGCAGGACAAAAAATACCGCAACGAGCCGACCAAGCTGATTATCGGCAACGGCAACACCATTCGCGAATTTACGACGTTCAACCTCGGTACGGTCACCGGCATCGGCGAAACCCGTATCGGCGATGACAACTGGATTATGGCCTACTGCCACCTCGCCCATGACTGCGTGGTCGGCAACCATACCATCTTCGCCAACAACGCCTCACTCGCAGGCCACGTTACCATCGGCGACTACGTCGTCTTGGGTGGCTACACGCTGGTGTTCCAATTCTGCCAAATCGGCGACTACGCCATGACCGCGTTTGCCGCCGGCGTACACAAAGACGTACCGCCATACTTTATGGCTGCAGGCTACCGCGCCGAACCGGCCGGCCTCAACAGCGAAGGTATGCGCCGCAACGGTTTCACTGCCGAACAGATTGCCTCCGTCAAAGATGTGTATAAAACCATTTACCATCGCGGCATTCCGTTTGAAGAGGCCAAGACAGACATTCTGAAACGTGCCGAAACCCAAAGCGAATTGGCGGTATTTAAAGACTTTTTTGCACAATCCACACGCGGCATTATCCGTTGATGGATGGATTGAAGGCCGTCTGAAACTTTTTCAGACGGCCTTTGGATTGCAAAAATCCACGTAGTAGGGCAGTTTCCTGTCTGTTTGCTGCCGATGCCGTCTGAAAACGGGCGGGCAAACGTCCGCCACAAAATCTTTTAGCTTCCAAACCTCAATAACACATGAACCCCAATTCTTCCCCCCTTATCGCCATCAGCGTAGGCGAAGCTTCCGGCGACTTGCTCGGCGCACACTTAATCCGTGCCATTAAGGCGCGTTGCCCGAATGCGCGGTTTACCGGCATCGGCGGCGAGCGCATGAAGGCGGAGGGTTTTGAGAGTTTATACGATCAGGAAAAGCTGGCGGTGCGCGGTTTTGTTGAGGTCATCAAACGCCTGCCGCAGATTTTGAAAATCCGCAAAGGGCTGGTGAGCGATTTAATCCGCCTCAAGCCGGATGTGTTTATCGGCATCGATGCGCCGGACTTCAATCTCGGCGTGGCGGAAAAACTCAAGCAGGCAGGCATTCATACCATTCATTACGTCAGCCCGTCGGTTTGGGCTTGGCGGCGAGAACGGGTCAATAAAATCGTGCATCAGGTCAACCGCGTGTTGTGCCTGTTTCCGATGGAGCCGCAGCTTTATATCGATGCCGGCGGCAAGGCTGAGTTTGTCGGCCATCCGATGGCGCAAACCATGCCCGTGGAAGCGGATAGGGCGGCGGCGCGGCAGAAGCTGGGTGTGCCTGCGGACGTACCTGTGTTTGCCATATTGCCCGGCAGCCGCGTGAGCGAAATCGATTACATGGCGGCGGTGTTTTTTCAGACGGCCTTACTGCTGCTGAAACGTTATCCGCAGGCACAGTTTTTACTGCCTGTGGCAACGGCCGCAACGCGCAAACGCATTAGCGAAATTTTGGCGCAACCTGAATTTGCTGCCCTTCCCATTACGTTGACCGACAAGCAGTCGGATACGGTTTGCACCGCTGCCGACGTGGTATTGGTTACCAGTGGTACGGCGACTTTGGAAGTGGCCTTGTGCAAGCGGCCTATGGTCATCAGCTACAAAATTTCGCCGCTGACTTATGCGTATGTGAAAAACAAAATCAAAGTGCCGCATGTCGGTTTGCCCAATATTCTGTTGGGTAAAGCCGCCGTTCCCGAGCTGCTGCAACACGATGCCGTCCCTGAAAAACTGGCGCAGGCCGTTGCAGACTGGTATGACCGCCCTGAAGCCGTGGCCGCGTTGGAACAGGATTTCCACGCCTTGCATCTGCTGTTGAAAAAAGATACGGCGGCATTGGCGGCGGCGGCAGTATTGGAGGAAGCCGGATTTTCAGACGGCCTGAAAGACAATTAAGGAAAATACATGAATTTATTGGGAGCCTTGGCTAAGGTTGGCAGCCTGACGATGGTGTCGCGCATTTTGGGCTTTGTGCGCGATACGATTATTGCTCGTGCGTTTGGTGCAGGCATGGCGACGGATGCGTTTTTTGTCGCGTTTAAACTGCCCAACCTGCTGCGGCGCGTGTTTGCAGAGGGCGCATTTGCCCAAGCCTTCGTACCGATTTTGGCGGAATACAAAGAAACCCGCTCGCCCGAAGCTACGCAGGCGTTTGTGCGCCATGTGGCCGGTATGCTGTCGTTTGTACTGGTCATCGTTACCGCGCTGGGTATACTTGCCGCGCCGTGGGTGATTTATGTTTCTGCGCCCGGTTTTGCCAAAGAAGCCGATAAGTTTCAGCTCTCCATCGACCTGCTGCGGGTGACGTTTCCTTATATCTTTTTGATTTCTTTGTCGTCTTTTGTCGGCTCAATACTCAATTCCTATCATAAATTCGGCATTCCCGCCTTTACGCCGACTTTTTTGAACATCTCCTTTATCATCTTTTCCCTGTTCTTCGTGCCGTATTTTGATCCGCCTGTTATGGCTTTGGCGTGGGCGGTATTTGTCGGCGGCGTGTTGCAGCTGGTGTTCCAACTGCCTTGGTTGGCGAAACTGGGCTTCTTGAAAATGCCCAAACTCAGCTTTAAAGATGCGGCGGTCAACCGCGTAATGAAACAGATGGGGCCGGCTATTTTGGGCGTGAGCGTGGCGCAGATTTCCTTGGTTATCAACACCATTTTTGCCTCATTTTTGCAGTCCGGCAGCGTGTCATGGATGTATTACGCCGACCGGCTGATGGAATTGCCTACCGGCGTTTTGGGCGTGGCACTCGGTACGATTTTGCTGCCTACCTTGTCCAAACACGCCGCCAGTCAGGATACCGAGCAGTTTTCCGGCCTGCTCGACTGGGGTTTACGCCTGTGCATGCTGCTGACCCTGCCTGCCGCCGTCGGCCTTGCCGTGTTGTCTTTCCCTCTGGTTACGACCTTGTTCATGTACCGTGAATTTACGCTGCACGACGCGCAAATGACCCAACACGCGCTGATTGCCTATTCCTTCGGCTTGATCGGTCTGATTATGATTAAAGTGTTGGCTCCCGGTTTCTACGCGCACCAAAACATCAAAACCCCCGTTAAAGTCGCTATTTTCACGCTGATTTGCACGCAGTTGATGAACCTTGCCTTCATTTCGCCGCTTAAACACGTCGGCCTGTCTCTCGCTATCGGTTTGGGCGCGTGTCTGAATGCAGGTTTGCTGTTTTTCCTTTTGCGTAAACACGGCATCTACCGCCCCGGTAAAGGTTGGGCAGCGTTTTTGGTTAAAATGGTCATCTCTTTGGTCGTCATGGGTGGCGGTTTGTGGCTGGCGCAATATTATCTGCCGTTTGAATGGGTGCACGTCGGCGGCTTTAAAAAAGCAGGCCAACTCTGCATTCTGATTGCCTTGGGCGGAGGCCTCTACTTCGTTTCCCTCGCCGCGCTCGGCTTCCGTCCGCACCATTTCCGCAGGGTGGAAAAATAAGCAGCTGGAGGGCGTATAGCTTGGCTTAAAGACTAATCACTAAAAAGGCCGTCTGAAACATTTTCAGACGGCCTTTTTTGCTTTACGTTTTAACTGTAAAGCTTTGCTCCTTTTTTGACGAACTCAATCGCTTTTTCTTCCATGCCCTGCCGTTGGGCTTTTTGCTTGTCGGCGTAGTCGCGCACTTCCTGCGTGATTTTCATCGAGCAGAATTTTGGGCCGCACATCGAGCAGAAGTGGGCGATTTTCGCGCCCTCGGCAGGCAGGGTTTCGTCGTGGAAACTCTCGGCGCGTTCGGGGTCGAGGCTGAGGCGGAATTGGTCGCGCCAGCGGAATTCGAAACGTGCCTTGCTCAGGGCGTTGTCGCGTAATTGTGCGCCCGGCCAGCCTTTGGCGAGGTCGGCGGCATGGGCGGCGAGTTTGTAGGTGATGATGCCGGTGCGCACGTCTTCTTTGTCGGGCAGGCCGAGATGCTCTTTCGGGGTCACGTAGCAGAGCATGGCCGTACCGTACCAGCCGATATTGGTTGCACCTATGCCCGAGGTGATGTGGTCGTAGCCGGGGGCGATGTCGGTAACGAGCGGACCGAGGGTGTAGAAAGGCGCTTCAAAGCAGTGTTGCAACTCTTCGGTCATGTTTTCTTTCACGCGTTGCAACGGTACATGGCCCGGGCCTTCGATCATGACTTGTACGTCGTGTTCCCATGCTTTGGCGGTCAATTCGCCCAAGGTGTGCAGCTCGGCGAATTGGGATTCGTCGTTGGCATCGGCAATGCAGCCGGGACGAAGGCCGTCGCCGAGGCTGAACGATACGTCGTAGGCTTTCATGATTTCGCAGATTTCGTCGAAATGCGTGTAGAGGAAGTTTTCCTGATGATGGGCGAGACACCATTTCGCCATGATGGAGCCGCCACGTGATACGATGCCGGTGAGGCGGTCGGCCGTCATCGGTACATAACGCAGCAATACGCCTGCGTGCAGGGTGAAATAGTCCACGCCTTGTTCTGCCTGCTCGATTAAGGTATCGCGCACCAAATCCCAAGTCAGGTCTTCGGCAATGCCGCTGGTTTTTTCCAAAGCCTGGTAAATAGGTACGGTACCGATGGGGACGGGCGCGTTGCGGATAATCCATTCGCGCGTTTCGTGGATGTGCGCGCCTGTGGATAAGTCCATAATCGTGTCCGCGCCCCAACGCAGCGACCACACCATTTTTTCGACTTCTTCGGTCAGGCTGGAGGTAACGGCGGAGTTGCCCAAGTTGCCGTTGATTTTGACGCGGAAGTTACGGCCGATAATCATCGGTTCGAGTTCGGGGTGGTTGATGTTGGCAGGGATAATCGCGCGTCCGGCGGCGATTTCTTGGCGCACAAATTCGGGCGTGATTTGGTCGGGGTGGGTCGGGATATTCGCGCCGAAACTTTGCCCTGCGTGCTGTTTCAAGAGCTTGGCGTATTCAGGCCGTCTGAAAAGTTCGTCCAGCTTCATGCGTTCGCGTATGGCGACAAACTCCATTTCCGGTGTGATGATGCCTTGGCGGGCGTAGTGGAGCTGGGTTACGTTGCGGCCTGCTTTGGCACGGCGCGGACGGGTGATTTGGTTGAAGCGCAGATGGGCGGTTTTCGGATCGTGCGCGCGTTCGGTGCCGTATTCGCTGGAAAGCTTGGGCAGGATTTCGGTATCGCCGCGTTCGTCCAGCCATGCGGTGCGGACGTGCGGCAGCCCTTGTTTTAGGTCGATGTGCGCCGCCGGATCGCCGTATGCGCCGCTGGTGTCGTACACCGGGATCGGCGGATTAGCTTCTGTACCTTGCGCCGTGTAGGTGTCGTCCTGACGGATTTCGCGCAAAGGTACGCGGATGTCGGCGCGGCTGCCTGGGATATAGACGCGGTCGGAATTGGGATATTGGAAGCGGATGCCGATGTCTTCGCTCAAGTCGGAAAGACGGCGCGCCTCATCGCCGGTTTTTTTAGCGGTAGTCATAAAAAATTGCTCCTGTTTCTCAGTTATGAAATGGAAACAGGAGCATTGCTTTTTTTCAGACGGCCTTGTGTATATCTTCAATCAACCGTCTAAAATCACATTTGCCGAAACTCCCCACGCAGGTATTATCCTGTTCGGGTGTAAAGGGTATTTCTCAGCCGCTCGGTTTGAAAGCAGCACCCCTGTTTCTTTATTAACGAAAAATTAAACCATGCGGACGGTTTTTTGTAAAGCGGCGTTTTTCGCATTTTCTGTCAGAAACGCTTGACAGCGATTCTGTCTTTCCGTATAGTTACAACTTCTGACGCGGGATGGAGCAGCATGGTAGCTCGTCGGGCTCATAACCCGAAGGTCGTAGGTTCGAATCCTGCTCCCGCAACCAAATATAAAAAATCCCCTGCAATCGCAGGGGATTTTGCTTTATGCGGCATTTATTGTTGCTTGGATTGATTGAAAGGCCGTCTGAACCATTGGGTTTCAGACGGCCTTTTACTGTATTGCGGCGGGGTTTGGGTAAAAATACGATAGGCCTTTTTTCAGACGGCCTCTTCCGATTTGGGCTTGTTGTCGTTGCGCAGGTGTTCTTTCAGGCGTTGCAATTCTTTTTTGTCCAACCATTTATTGCGCGAACGTTGCAACAGGATCACCAAAGCGGCGATTTCGTTACGCATATTGGTGCTGAGCCAGAGGAAGCCTTGCCAGTCGTAATGCAGGCGGGCGGCCGGTTTGCTTAGTTCGGTATTGAGCGAAGTATCGATGCGGATACGGCGGGCGTAGTGGCCTTTGATGAGGCGGACGGTCAGGCGCAGTTCGCGTTGGAGTTGGTTGAAGTGGCGGTCGAGCAGGCGGATTTCGCTTTCGTTGAGCGTGGGCGCGCGCAGTTTGGCGGCGGTGGTCAGGAGCAGCTCGGTGGTGGTGACGATTTTGCGGTGGGCATGCTGCATGGCTTCCATCATATTGTTGCTGATGTGGCTTTCACCGGATGTTGCGGCCAGATGGCTGCGGCTTTTGACCATGCGGGCGTTGATTTTGCGCATTTTAATCATATTTTGTTCCAAACGCTCGCGCGTCATGCGCTTGCCGTTGCTGATTTCGGCAATCATTTTGGCGCAGTCGGTGAGGTTGTCGGCAAGCATGAAGCGCCACATCAGGGTGGAGCGCAGGGGCAGGAGTTTGGCGGCGGCAATGGCGATGGCGGCACCAATCAAAACGTTCATGGCGCGCATCAGGCCGCTGTCGAGCCAATGGTGGCTGCTGTCGCCGATGAGCATGCACATGGTCAAACCGGCAAGCATGGCGACATAGCCGTTTTTGCCGACTGCCGACCAACCGGCCACCGCGCTGGCGGCACCGATAATCAGATAGAAGAAAACGCCGTCTTGCAAATAATGCTGATTCAACCATAAAACGGCCAACCCAACACCCAAACCGATGGCCGTACCGAGCATGCGTTCGACCGCTTTGGAGTAAATCGCGCCTTGGAATTGCAGCATGCCGAGGACGACAAAGACGGTCATGCCGATCCACTCGCCGTGTTGCAGGTGGAAGACTTTGGCCAACAGGGTGGAAAACACGATTGCCAAGCCGAGGCGGAAGGCGTGGATATGGCGGCGATAGCGGTAGCGTTCGTAGGCGTTGAGCCAGCGTTCGGAAAAATGGAGGCGTTCGGATTGGGCAGGCATGTTGTAAGACGTATCGGTATGTGGGGATGTAAATTATAACTGATTGGTAAAGCAGATGAAATTTGAACTGTTCCCCAACGGTTTGAACTATTGCAGAATTTCTCTACCGCAAGCGGATATAATGGCGGCTTTGAATCAGACAGGCGGTGAAGAAATGGCGACGGTTTTAAGCGCAGGCGTGGACGAAGCGGGACGCGGCCCTTTGGTCGGCAGCGTATTTGCGGCGGCAGTGATTCTGCCGGAACATTTTGACCTGCCGGGTTTGACCGACTCAAAAAAGCTGAGCGAAAAAAAGCGCGATATGCTGGCGCAGATGATTAAGGAACAGGCGGTCGCGTGGAGCATTGCCTTTGCTGACCCCGACGAAATCCTGCAACTAAACATCCTGCACGCAACCATGGCCGCGATGAAGCGCGCAGTCGAGGGGCTGTCGGTCGCTCCCGACAAAGTGTGGATAGACGGCAACCGCGTGCCGAAAGATTTGAATGTCCCTGCCGAAGCCGTGGTCAAAGGCGACAGCAAAATTATTGAAATCTCTGCCGCTTCGGTTTTGGCCAAAACCGCGCGTGATGCGGAAATGTATGAATTGGCGAAACGCTATCCGCAATACGGGTTTGACCGCCACAAAGGCTACGGCACGGCGCAACATTTGGCCGCGTTGAAACAATACGGCGTCTTGCCGGAACACCGCCGCGATTTCGCACCGGTCAAAACCTTATTGGCACAAGGCAATCTGTTTGAAGAATGAAAGCATATCAAAAGGCCGTCTGAAAGATTTCAGACGGCCTTATTTTTTAGGAAAGTATTATTTCAACGCAGCCAAACACTCTTTAATCAACTCAGGGCCGCGATAAATCAAACCGCTGTACACTTGAATCGCACTGGCGCCCAAGCGGATTTTTTCTGCCGCGTCCGCGCCGTTCATGATGCCGCCGACGCCGATAATTGGCAGTTTGCCGTCAATGCGTTCCGCCAAAAGTTTCAACACCTGATTGCTTTTCTCATGTACGGGCAAGCCGCTCAAACCGCCTTGTTCGTCTGCGAGCGGATGGCTGCCCAAGCTTGATTTGTCGATGGTTGTGTTGGTGGCGATGATGCCGTCCATTTCCACAGATTTGACCACATGGGCGATGTCGCCGATTTGCGCTTCGTCCAAATCCGGCGCGATTTTGACTGCCAGCGGCACATATTTGCCATGCGCGGCTGCCAGTTGCGCCTGTTTGTTTTTCAAGGCTTCCAACAATGCGCTCAACTCGTCGCCGCCTTGCAAGGCACGCAGGTTTTTCGTATTTGGGGAAGAAATATTGACCGTGATATAGCTCGCGTGGGCGTAGGCTTTTTCCAAGCAAATCAGATAATCGTCGGCAGCGTTTTCAATCGGCGTAACGGCATTTTTGCCGATGTTTATGCCCAAAATGCCTTTAAAGCGGCTGTTTTCAATGTTGCGGATCATCGCGTCGATGCCGTGGTTGTTGAAACCCATGCGGTTGATGATACCTTGGTGTTCCGGAACGCGGAAAAGGCGCGGCTGCGGATTGCCCGGCTGCGGCTTGGGCGTTACCGTGCCGATTTCGACAAAGCCGAAACCCAAAGCGGCAAACGCATCGATACACTCGCCGTTTTTGTCCAAACCTGCCGCCAAGCCGACCGGATTGGGCAGCTGCAAACCCATCAGCTCGGTTGGCCGGGTGTGGCTGTCCACCTTGGGCAGCAGGCCGAGTTTTTCGATAGAACGCAAACTGTTGAGCGTGAAATGATGGGCCTTTTCTGCATCGAAACGGAACAGGATAGGGCGGACGAGTGAATACATGGCTGCGGCTTTCTGAACGGTTGATGAATTTGGCGTTATTTTACCTGAAACCGTTAAACTGCCCCAAACGTCTGTATCGATATGATTTTATTGTTTGGCGTCAAATGAAAATAAATAGGGTTTTTGCGTGTAATCGGATAGTTTATTAAAATGGTAAGAGAGAGGCTTTTCAGACGGCCTGATGGATGTATCAAAAGGCCGTCTGAAAAGTTTTGATTTGATTGTTTACCTGATACAGGAAGATTTTTATGAAACAGGCGGTTGATCCTTATGCGAGTTTCCGTGAATTGACGCTGCGGGGGATGATACTCGGCGCGTTGATTACGGTGATTTTTACGGCATCCAATGTGTATTTGGGCTTGAAGGTGGGCCTGACTTTTGCGTCTTCGATTCCGGCTGCGGTGATTTCGATGGCGGTTTTGAAGTTTTTTAAAGGCAGCAATATTCTGGAAAATAATATGGTGCAGACTCAGGCTTCGGCCGCGGGTACGCTCTCCAGTATTATTTTTATTTTGCCGGGTTTGCTGATGGCTGGTTATTGGGCAGGCTTTCCGTTTTGGCAGACTACGCTGCTGTGTATGTCCGGCGGTATTTTGGGCGTGATTTTCACTGTGCCTTTGCGTTATGCGATGGTGGTGAAGAGCGATTTGCCTTATCCGGAAGGCGTGGCGGCGGCTGAGATTTTGAAGGTCGGCGACCATGATGCGGACCAGCAGGAAGGCGGCAGCGGTATCAAGGAATTGGTGTCGGGCGGCGCATTGGCCGGTTTGATGAGCTTCTGTGCAAGCGGTTTGCGCGTGGTGGCGGACAGCGCGAGCTTTTGGTTTAAAGGCGGCGCGTCGGTGTTTCAAGTGCCGATGGGCTTTTCTTTGGCCTTGCTGGGCGCGGGCTATTTGGTCGGCCTGACCGGCGGTATCGCGATTTTGCTGGGTATTTCGATTGCCTGGGGTGTGGCCGTGCCTTATCTGTCGGCGCATATTCCGCAACCTGCCGATATGGAGATGATTCCTTTTGCGATGTCTTTGTGGAAGGAAAAAGTCCGTTTTATCGGCGCGGGTACGATCGGTATTGCGGCTATTTGGACGCTGTTGACTTTGGTGAAACCGATGGCCGAAGGTATGCGCCTGTCTTTCCGCAATCTCGGCGGCGCGCAGATGACCGAGCGCACGGAACAGGATTTGTCGGCTAAGGCGATAATTGCCTGGGTGTTGGCGATGATGCTGGTGTTGGGCGTGTCTTTCTTCCACTTTATCGGCGACTCGCATATTTCCGGCGGTTTGGCTTGGCTGTTGGTGGTTGTATGTACGCTGCTGGCTTCGATTATCGGCTTTTTAGTGGCCGCGGCTTGCGGTTATATGGCCGGTTTGGTCGGTTCGTCTTCCAGCCCGATTTCGGGTGTGGGCATCGTCTCTATCGTCATTATTTCGCTGGTGTTGCTGCTGGTCGGCGAATCCGGTGGCTTGATGGCGGATGAGGCAAACCGCAAATTTCTGCTGGCGTTGACGCTGTTTTGCGGTGCGTCTGTGATTTGTGTGGCTTCGATTTCCAATGACAACCTGCAGGATTTGAAAACGGGTTATCTGGTAAAAGCGACGCCTTGGAAACAGCAGGTTGCGCTGATTATCGGCTGCGTTGTCGGTGCATTGGTGATTTCGCCTGTGTTGGAGCTTTTGTATGAAGCCTACGGCTTTACCGGCGCAATGCCGCGTGAAGGCATGGATGCGGCCCAAGCACTTGCCGCGCCTCAGGCAACTTTGATGACCACCATCGCCCAAGGTATTTTCTCGCACAATCTGCAATGGGATTATATTTTCACCGGCGTGGCAATCGGTGTGGCGTTGATTGCGGTCGATTTCACATTGCGCAAATCTTCCGGCGGCAAGCGTGCTTTGCCGGTATTGGCCGTGGGCATGGGCATTTACCTGCCGCCGTCTGTGAATATGCCGATTGTGATCGGCGCGGTATTGGCGGCTGTGTTGAAATCCGTCATCGCCCGCCGTCAAGAAAACCGTGAAGGCCGTCTGAAAAATGCGGAACGTATCGGTACGCTGTTCTCCGCCGGTTTGATTGTCGGCGAGAGCCTGATCGGTGTGATTATGGCGTTTATCATTGCCTTCTCCGTAACCAACGGCGGTTCGGATGCGCCTTTGGCCCTGAACCTGGAAAACTGGGATACGGCCGCCAAATGGCTGGGCTTGGCGTTTTTTGTTTTCGGTATGTTTGTGTTTGCACGCCGCGTGTTGAAAGCAGGACGCTAAGTTTGTAGGTTGAGAAAAGGCCGTCTAAAACCCAAAAAATTGGGGTTTCAGACGGCCTTTTTAGTGGAATTTGTTTGGAATGATTTTAGGAAGTTTGGGTATAATTATCGCGGGGCTAGGTAGTGAAACAGCCCCATGGCAGTGGGGCTGTTTTATTTGAACCTCCCTAGAAAGGAGAGTTTCAACATGAAACGAACCAAGCCGAAAGGTCGTTCATGGCTGAGACTGCGGACAGTCGTTAGGATTATCTTAACCCTGTTCCTGCTCTTAGTCAATTAAACGGCTGAAAACAAAAAACTGTTTTTCAGTTTCCGCCTGTTTGTCATGAACAGGCGGTTTTTTATTGTTTAACGCTGATTCAAACAATCTGCAATCGCTTTGGCAATTTTGGCACTGGCGCCTTGATGTTGCGAAATGAATTGCTCGGTGTGGCTGATCAGCTGTTGGCGCAGCGTTTCGTCGTCGAGGTATTGGCGCGTGGTTCTGTACCAGGCTTCGGCGGTTTCGACGCGGACGGCGGCTTTGGCTTCGACTGCGCCTTTGCAGGCTTGGGCGAAGTTGTAGTTGGAGTAGCCGAAGAGGGTGGGGACGCGGCAGGAAATGGGTTCGATGATGTTTTGGCAGCCGGCATCGACCAGGCTGCCGCCGACGAAGGCAATGTCTGCGCTGAGGTAGTAGGCGGCAAGTTCACCCATGCTGTCGCCTATCCAAACTTGTGTGTCGGGGGAAACGGGTTGTCCGTCGCTGCGTTTTTGGACAGTATAACCAAGCGATTTGGCGGTATCGTAGGCCGTCTGAAAGTTTTCAGGGTGGCGCGGTACGATGACCAGCAAGGCATTGCCGCGGTAGCCCTGCCATGCTTTGAGGAGCAGCTCGGCTTCGTCTGTGCCTTTGTACACGCGCGTGCTGGCGCAGACGACGACGGCTCGTGCGCCGATGCGTTCTTTAAAGGTGGTGGCAAGCGGACGCAGGTCGTCGGGGGGCGCGATGTCGTATTTGGTGTTGCCGCAGACGTGGACGTTGGATGCGCCGATGAGGTGCAGGCGTTCGGCATCGGTGGCGGTTTGGGCAAAGCAGCCGGAGAGGCTCTGCATGGCAGGCTCGACCAACTTGCGGATTTTGAGGTAGCCGCGTTGGGATTTTTCGGAGAGGCGCGCGTTGGCCAAAAAGAGGGGGATGCCTGCTTTTTGGCAGCCGTGCATCAGGTTGGGCCAGATTTCGGTTTCCATCAAAATGCCGCAGATGGGGCGGTGTTCGGCTAAAAATCGTGCGACCCATTCGGATTTGTCGTAGGGCAGGTAACGGCATTGCGCATCGGGAAACAGGGATTGCGCGGTGGCGCGGCCGGTCGGCGTCATTTGGGTAATCAGAAACGGCGAATCGGGAAAATGGCGGCGCAATGCCTGGACTAAGGGTTCGGCCGCACGTGTTTCGCCGACGGATACGGCGTGTATCCAAATCGGGCGTTGTACGGGATCGGGATACGCCTGCCCGAAACGCTCGCCCCAATGCTCGAGATAGGCTGGGGATTTGAGGGCGCGGCGGCGCAGGTGGCTGCGGATCAGGAAGGGGGCGAGGTGCCACAGCGTGGCGTAAAGGCGGCGTATCATGCTTACGGGTCTTGTGTCGGAATAGGCCTATTTTATCGGAAACTGAAACGGAAGATATAGCTTTGATGCGTGTTTTACGCAAAGGAAACAGGCCGTCTGAAAGGTTTCAGACGGCCTTTAATGCGGGCATAAACGCGTTTACTTCACTTGCGCCATGTATTTTTTCAGACGGCCTTTGCTTTGCATGGCGCGGTTTTCCATTTCATCGACAACGGCTTGCGCTTTGGCTTTGTTCACCGGTTTGCCGACCTGAATCACGCCGCTCATGTTCATCATGCGGTGTGGCGGGCAGGTATAGACATACACGCCTTCTTTGTCGAGTTTGAGGGTGAAGTCTTTACCGTCTTCGGAGAGGAAGTCGGCAACGCCGTCGGGCAGGGCTTTGCTTTGTACCCAGTGGCCGCTGTTGGCGGCTTTGAAGGTAACAGTATCGCCGACTTTGGCGTTGACGTAGCCGGGTTCGAACACCATGCTGCCGTCTTTGCCGTTGTCGAGCATTTTGACTTCGTGGTTGGCGGCGTATGCGCTAAGGGAAGCGGTCAGCATCAGGAGGAAGAGGGATTTTTTCATGGAGAAAGTCCTTTCTAAGGATAAAAAATATGGGGCGGGCTGATGAGTCGGAGAGGCAAGCCTTGGGCTTACCGCCCTCTCCCTAACCCTCTCCCGCAGGAGAGGGGATAAGTTGCAGGGAGTTTGCAGGCCGGATGCTCAAATCCGACATTTGCAGGGGCGGTTAAGTTACGCACTCTTCCGCATCGGGCGGATAACGGGCAGACCTTTGCTGTCGTACAAAAGCTCGATGTCCACTTTATACAGCCTGCCGATCATGTCCGCCTGTAACACGTCCTGCGGCGCACCCTGCGCCTGTACTTTGCCTTCGCCGAGCAGAATCACGCCGTCTGAAAACTGCGCGGCGAGGCTCAAATCGTGCAAGACCATCAGCGTAACCAGATTGTGTTCGTGCGTGTATTGCACCACGCGCTCCAAAAGATTGAGCTGATGGTGCATATCCAGCGCGCTGACCGGTTCGTCCAGCATCAGGATTTCGGGGCGACGCAGCATGACTTGGGCAAACATCACGAGCTGCCGCTGTCCGCCGGAAAGCCGCATGACGTCTCGGTGCGCCAGATGGCCGATGCCCAGCTCCGCCATGATACTTGCGGCTTCGTGCAGCAGTTCGTCGCCGACGTGCATGTGCAGCGCGTCCATGCGGCCGAGCAACACGACTTCCAGCGCGGTCAGCGAGGCTTCGGCGGCGGTGTCCTGCGGCATATAGCCTATGCGTTTGCGCCAGCTTTGCAGGTGGATTTTGCTCAACACTTCGTCGCCGTAGCGGATAGCGCCTTTGTGCGCCACTTCGCCGAAAATCGTTTTCATCAGCGAAGATTTGCCCGTGCCGTTGGGGCCGAGCACGGAATAGACTTTGCCTTGTTCCAGCGTCAAATCGATATTGTCGGCGACCACATAATCGCCGCGCCGGATGTGTACGTTTTCAAGTTTCAACATTTCAGACGGCCTATCGTTTCGTTAATACAATCCAGAAGAAGAACGGTACGCCGACAAACGACGTAACGATGCCCACCGGAAACAGCGCACCCGGAATAATCACCTTGGACAACACGCTGGCCACCGACAAAAACGCCGCCCCCGCCAGCATCGCGCCGGGTAGGAAGAAACGTTGGTCTTCGCCCAAAAGAATCCGAGCCACATGCGGCGCGACCAGTCCGATGAAGCCGATGACGCCGACAAAACTGATTGCCGTTGCCGTCATTACCGCCACCAATACCAAAGTTTTCAGGCGCAAAAATTGCAGATTGATGCCCAGCCCGACGGCGCGTTCTTCACCCAAGCGCAGCGCAGTCAGCTTCCACACATCGCGCGAAAGCAGAAACACGCATACCGCCGTAACCGCCGCCGTAACGATGACTGTTTCCCAAGTTGCCTTGTTCAAACTGCCGAACAGCCAAAACAGAATCTGCTGCGAAATCTCAGGCGCGGCGATAAACTGAATCAGCGACAAAATCGACTGAAACAGAAACAACAGCGCAATCCCCACCAGCACCAACATCGCCGAGTTGAAGCGGCGTGCCGAGGCAAACAGAAACAAGATGCCCGAAGCCAGCATGGTCATTACAAACGCGCCGATGGGAACGGCGACTGTTTCAGGCAGCCCGAAACCGCCGAACGCAATCACCGCCGACGCGCCCAAACCCGCCGCCGCCGCCAAGCCCAGCGTATAAGGGCTGGCCATCGGGTTGTTCAGGAGCGTTTGAATTTCCGCACCGCCGACACCTAAAGCCGCGCCGACCACCAAGGCCATCACCGCAATCGGCAGGCGCAAATCCATCACAATCAGGCGGTTCATTTCATCGACTTCGGGTTTGCCCAGCAAAACATTGACCACTTCGCCGACGGGCAGCGTGTCTGTCATCGCAGGGCCGGTGGCGATGTCGAATAGGAAACTGACCGCTGCGATGACTAAAAACATCAACACAATCAACCAACGCTTGCCTTCCAACTTGCGCTGGTTTTTCACAATCTCGGCGACAACCGAATCATTCATGTTTCAAACCTTTAAAAAAGAGTGTTGTGAAAGGGAAGAAACAGGTTTGCCTTTTTCTTCCGCAAAAATTTCAGACGGCCTTCCGATTTAAAAGGCCGTCTGAAAATCTAAATTACCTTATTGTCCTTTCGGATAGAGGTAGAACGTGCCGTTCGGTACAACAGGCAGGTTTTGACGGTAGAAGTCCATATAGGTCTTCTCAGGGTTGAAATCCTTAAACAACTGCGGATAAATCGCTTTGGCCATAAACTGAATCGATGCGCTGTCGGACAGCGTGCGCGAGTTAGCGTGGTAGGCGGCGTAGAGGCGGTTGTTTTTAATCGCAGGCAGGTTGGCCCAGCCAGCGCGTTTGGCAAAGCCTGCCAAGCGTTTTTCCGCTTCGGCTTTTGGAATGCCCCAGCCCATGACCATGGCGGCAGGGTTTTTCTTCAATTCGGTTTCGCGGCCGGTAATCACGATCACGTCGGGTTTGGCGGCGAGGACTTTTTCAGGATTGATCGGGCCGTAGAATTCGACCGAAGAAGCGGCGATATTGTTGCCGCCGACCAGTGTCGCCATCGAACCCCACATGCTCTTGCCGAAGGTAACGCTGTGTTCGGCAGGGCCTTTGTTGCCGAACTCGATATAGACTTTAGGCTTGGGCAGGTTGGCTTTTTGCACGCGCGCTTGGATGGTGTCGGCAACGCGTTTGTAGTCTGCCGCCAGTTTGTCGGCTTTTTGCTGCTGGCCGGTCAGCGTGCCGATAAGCTTGGTCGATTGGACGTGTTTGGCCACTGTTTGCGCGTTGTAGTCCAACACGACGATGGGGATGCCGGCCTTGTTGATGCGGTCGAGATCGGAACCCAAAGCCTTGTATTGCCATTCGGCCAAAACCAGCAAATCGGGTTTCAGTGCCAATACTTTCTCAATCGAGAATGTGCCGACTTCCACTTCGCCCACGTCGGTCAGCTGATTCAGTTTAGGCACGGCTTTGCTGAATGCCGCCCAGCTTGGCGGCGCCCAGTCGGCCCAAACTGCTTTGGAAAAACCAACGACGTTGTCCAGCGCGGTTTTGCCGCCGATGGCCATGTAGTCTTGGTAGTAGAAGCCCAACACTACGCGCTTGGCAGGCAGGTCGACAGTTACCTTACGGCCGAGGATATCGGTCAGCTGAACGGGTTTGGCAAAAGCGGATACGGAGCCGACTGATAAAGCGGCGGCGGCAATCAAAGCAGAAAGTTGCGTAAATCTCATGAATCATTCCTTTAAAATATGATGATAATTACTATCTTTTTATAAATTTACAAGGTATTGAATCTTTTTTCAAGCGAATGTAGGGATAGACATATTTCGAAATAAAAAGTTTCATCATTAAAACGAAGGTATAGTGTTTATATAGGGCTTGGGTGTACTGAAGACCTAGTAAAAAGGAATGATATGGGGTGCCTAAAGCCATGGTGGGCAGTAGCTGGAATGGATCGGTAAAGGGTTTTTTATTGCAAAAAAATAAAAGGTATTCGGTTGAAAACAAGGCCGTCTGAACCTTGCAATCAGGGTTCAGACGGTCTTTGGTGTAGGCATAAAAGTTTTATTTCACTTGCGCCCTATATTTTTCAGACGGCCTGTAAGCAGTGTTTGGGAAAAGTGAAAAAGGTTGGTTTTTGAAATGGCGAAATAGGGAAGAAGAGGGCTTGAGGGAGAATCGGGCATAAACTAAAAATGGGGACGAATAAAAAGGGCGTGTATCGAAACACGCCCTTTTTAGAGATTCAGACGGTCTGTGATTCCGCCTGTTCGCTTTGGTTGATGATTTTAATCAGTTTTTCGGCTTTTTCCGGGTCTTCGCAGCGCAGGATTTTGGCGGCATCGTTTTCGAGATGGCCGGTGTGGCTGTGCAGGATGATGTTTTTAACCGAAAGCAGGTTGTTGGGGTTCATGGAGAAGCGACGCAAGCCCATGCCGAGCAACAGTCGGGTGAAGACGGTATCGCCGGCCATTTCGCCGCAGATGGACACGCCTTTTTCCATGCGGTTTGCCGTACGGATAATGTGTTGCAGCGTTTTGAGGACGGCAGGGTGGCCGGGTTGGTAGAGGTGGCTGACGCTGTCGTCGCCGCGATCGACCGACAGGAGGTATTGAATCAGGTCGTTGGTGCCGATGGAAACGAAGTCGACGAGCTTGAGGATGCTGCCGACGGTCATGGCGGCGGACGGGATTTCGATCATGCAGCCGATGCTGACCGGGCCGAAGGTTTCGCCGCGTTCGGTCAGTTGGCGTTGGGCCGTGTCCAGATGGATAAGGCATTGGCGCACTTCGGAAATGGATGTAATCATCGGCCACATCATACGTACGGGGCCGTGGGCGGCGGCGCGGAGGATGGCGCGCATTTGGGTGCGGAACATGACCGGCTCGGCGAGGCACAGGCGGATGCCGGTCAGGCCGAGCGCGGGGTTGAGGCTGCCGTTGGGCGTGCTGTTTTGGCCGAACCAGCGCGGATTTTTATCGACACCCAAATCGACGGTGCGGATGGTGATGTTTTTGCCTTTGAGTTTTTTGACGATGCCGGCATAGACTTCGTATTGTTCGTCTTCGGTCGGCATGTTGTCGCGGTTGAGGTAGAGGAATTCGCTGCGGAACAGGCCGACGCCGTCTGCGCCGAAGTTGTGCAGGGCTTTGATGTCTTCGGCGGATTCGATGTTGGCCAAAAGTTCGATGTTGATGCCGTCGGCCGTGGTGGCGGCGGTTTTCTTGATTTTGTTGAGTTCGCGCTTGTGGCTGCGGTATTCGCGGGCGAGGCGGCGGTATTCGTTGAGGACGACTTCGTCGGGATCGATGATGAGGACGCCGTTGATGCCGTCGACGATGACGATTTCGTTTTCGGTAATGAGTTTGCGGGCGTTATGCAGGCCGATGACGGACGGGATGTCGAGGCTGCGGCCTAAGATGGCGGTGTGGCTGGTCGGGCCACCGGCATCGGTTACGAAGGCGGTAATGTGCTGCTCTTTGAATAGTACGGTATCGGCAGGCGAGAGGTCGTGCGCGATGAGGACGGTGTCGTCAAACAGGTTGCCGGCGAGGTTGATTTCGTTGCTTTGGCCGACAAGGTTGTTGTGGATACGGCGGACGACTTGGAGCATGTCCTGTTTGCGTTCGCGCAGGTAGTCGTCGTCGATGCTGTCGAACTGGGCGGCGAGTTTGTCGCTTTGTTGTTTCAATGCCCATTCGGAGTTGATTTTCTGCTCGCGTAAAATGTCGATGGGTTCGCGCGAGAGGGTGACGTCGGTCAGCAGCATCAGGTGCAGGGAGATGAACGCGCCCAATTCGGTCGGGGCGTTTTCGGGAATCGCGCCGCGCAGCTGTTCCAATTCTTTGCGCGTGGCTTTGATGGCGTTGTCGAAACGGGCAACTTCGGCATCGAGTTTGTCGGGATCAATGTCGTATTGGGGGACTTCCGTTGTGCCGCGCGTGATGAGGTGGGCGTGGCCGATGGCAATGCCTTTGCCCGCGGCTACACCGTGTAGGACGATGCTCATTATTCGCCCTCGCCGAAGTAGTCGTTGATGAGGTCGGTCAACGCCTGCATGGCGGCGGCTTCGTCTGCGCCTTCTGTTTCCAGCTCAATCACGGTGCCTTTGGCGGCGGCCAGCATCATCAGGCCCATGATGCTTTTGCCGTTGACGCGGTTACCGTTTTTGGTGACCCAGACTTCGCTTTGGAATTGGGAGGCGGTTTGGGTGAATTTGCTGGAAGCGCGCGCGTGCAGGCCGAGTTTGTTGATGATTTCGATTTCTTGTTTGAGCATGAATGTCCCCTAAATGTAATGTTCGTAAAGTGAATGTTTTCAGACGGCCTTAGCCGTGTTCTTTGCACACCAGGTCTTCAGGTGCGGATGTAATGGCGAAAATGCCCCGGATGGCGGCTTCTTTGACGGTTTCGGTGAAGTCGGAGAGGTTTTCGGCTTGTGATGAGTATTGGATGGCTTTAATCATCATCGGGGCGTTGAGGCCGGTCAGGATGGCGGATTTGTTTTCGCGCACCAGTCGGCGTGCGGCGTTGCACGGTGTGGCGCCGAAGATGTCGGTCATGATCAGCACGCCGCGGTTGTCGGGAAATTCCTGCAACGCGGCGATGGCGTTGTTGATGATGTCGTTTTGATCCTCGTCGGGCTGTACGCCGAGGATGTGGAGATTTTCGGGGAAGCCGTTGGGAAAGAAATGGTCGGCCAAACCGCGATAGGCTTCACCTATGGTTTCATGTGTAATGATTAACAAACCTATCATGATGTGTTCCTAGCATGGGGTTGAGGCCGTCTGAAGATTTTTCAGACGGCCTTTGTTTTATTTATTGTTTAAGGCGTAGATTTCGCCGAGGTTGCGCCAACAGCCGGCGGCGTCCATACCGTAGCCGAAGACGTAGCGGTTGGGCACGTTCAAACCGACATAATCGGCTTTGGTTGGTTTTTCTTTGTCGATCAGTTTGTTGGCAAATACGGCCGCACGGCAGCTTGCCGCGCCCATTTCCAACAGTTTTTCCTGAATGGCAGCCATGGTGTGGCCTTCGTCTAGGATGTCGTCCAAAACGACTACATGACGGCCTTTGATTTGCTCGGGGTCGGGCATGCGTTTCCAGTTGAACGCGCCGCCTGCGAGTTTGTCGCCGTAGCGGGAAACGTGGACGTAGTCAAAGTCCAAAGGAAAGCGCAACAGCGGCAACAACTGTCCTGTAAACACCACCGCACCACCCATTACAGGCAGGAGCAGGGGGTATTTGCCGCCCAAGTCGCGGGTAATGTCGTCGGCAACTTTTTGCAAGGCCGCGCGGCATTGTTCTTGGTCAAACAGCAAGTCGGCATTGTCCAGCATGGCTTGGGTTTCAAGGCGTTTGGTTTCTAAGTCGGTCATCATAGGTCGTGTTGAGTGCGGTCAAAAACAAATTATATAGCGGATTCAATCAATTTTCGATACAAGGTGCGGCAATAGTGTAGTGAAAGTGAAGGGGGGTTGAGCCGACCACGTTCAGACGGCCTTTTGCCCTTCCGCTTCGTCCACCAGCAAAAATGCCGTTAAAGCCAAAGCGGTCAATACCGCCGTCAACACCATCGCCCGTCCGTAATTGTCCGCACCGGCGCGTCCGAGATAATCGTAAATCAAAGTGGTCAGCGTCTGCCATTCGGGACGCGACAGGAACAATGTGGCCGCAAATTCGCCGATACACGTTGCCGAAGCCAAAGTCAGGCCGCGCCGCAAAGCCGGTTTCAATAAAGGCGCGGTGACATAACAGGCCGTCTGAAAACCATTTGCGCCCATGGTGCGCGCCGCCGCCGCGTAATCTTTGGGCAAACCGTCCCATGCAGTCAGTACGTCTTTGGCCACAAACGGATACGCCAACAGCGCGTAAGTCGCCGTCAGCAGCCACAGCGAAGCCGTCCACTGCGGATAGAGCAGCAAAACGCCAAACGCGATGCACACAGGCGACACCATAAACGGCAAAAACATCAGCGCGCGCAACCACGCCATTTGCCGTGCCGCCGCCGCATACAGCACGCCCAAAACCGTCGCCGCCGCCACCGCTGCTGCCGAGAAACGGACGGTGTTCCACACTGCCGCCCACGTTTGCGCTTCCAGTAAAACTACCCAAGAAGAGCCTGCCGATACCGCCTTGAGCCACACCGCCGCCAAGGGCAGCAGGCAGCATACTGCCAACATTACCAATACCGTTGCCGTCAGCCATTTTTCCCAAGCCCATATCGGCGCACGCGGAGGCAAAGGCGAGACCGACTTATCCACAGTCACGCGCCTGCTCCAATACGCATACAAACCGCCTGCCGCCGCCGTAACTGCCAGCACCAGCCACACCAACACCGACGCACGCGCCATGTCCAACTCATACGCCACCAGCCGGTAGATTTCCACTTCCACCGTTGCAAAACGTTCGCCGCCGAGCAGTAAGGCCAGTCCGAAGCCTGAAAAACAATATAAAAACACCAAGCACGCGCCGCCGGCAACCCACGCGCGCACCACCGGCCATTCGACCCAGACAAACCGCCGCCACGCGTCCGCGCCCAAAGATTGTGCCGACAGCAACCGCGCCTGCGGCACACGCACAAATCCCTGATACGCCGAGCGCACCAAAACCGGCAGGTTGAAAAACACGTTGCCGTAAATCAGCAGCCACGGCGTGTCCTGCCAACCTGCCGCCAGCATACCGTGTGCGCCAAACAAGGCCAGCACGCCCATGCCTGCTACCAAAGTCGGCATCACAAAAGGCAGCATCAGCAGGCGTAAAACCGTGCGCCGTCCGGCAAAGTCCATCCGCGCCAGCACCCACGCCGCAGGCACGCCCAAAGCCGTGACCAAGACGCAGGTCAAAACCGCCTGTGCCACCGTCCAGCCCAAGCGCAGGCGCATATAGTCATCAGCCACCACTTCCGCCCAAGCGCCTTCGCCGTCGTAAAACGCCAGCGACAGCAAAGGCGCAGCCACCATGACCGCCAAAAAACCCAAAGGCAGAAGCAACAGCGCAAACCGCCGAATCCAAACCTGCATCGATGCGTACCCGAGAATAAAAACGCCTATTTTAGCCCGAGTTCGGCATAGAAGGTGGTATTCCTGCCCTTGTTTTCAGACGGCCCGGGCAGCCTGACGGATAAAACCGCCGTTTCTTCAAATTTTCCAAACATTTACGAAATCTCTTCAAAAAGGCAACATAATTGGTTCGGCATTTTTGTTACAATGCCGCCGATTCAAAAAAACCAAATAAATCAAAAACAAGGAAACATTATGACCGCTACACGCCCACAAACCTACGATGCCGTCGCGCGCGCGTTGCACTGGCTGACCGTACTCGGTTTTATCGGCATCCTCTCCACCATTACCGTTTGGACCATCTACGATGGCGAAGAATGGGTCAAATCGCTCTTCGGCGTACATAAATCCATCGGTTTCATCACGCTGCTGGTGATTGCCGTGCGCATTGTTTGGGCCTTGCTTAATGCATCCAAACGTCCTGCCGCCGACAGCTTTGCCGCCAAAGCAGGCCACCTTGCCCTTTACGTCCTCATGCTTGCCGTTCCCGTTATCGGCATGATCCGCCAATACGGCGGCGGTCGCGGCCCATTGAAAGTATTCGGTGTCCAAGTGATGCAGGGTTCGCCAGAGAAAATCGAATGGATGTCCAACCTCGGCAATATGGCGCACGGCAAACTCGGCTGGCTGCTTTTTGCGCTTGTTGCCGGCCATATCGCCATGGTTGTCGTCCACCGCATTCAAGGCCACGACGTTTTATACCGCATGATCGGCCGCCGTTCTTAAGTGTAAAACGGTAAACAGACAAGGCCGTCTGAAAACAGTTTGACCAAGCAAAAACTGTTTTCAGACGGCCTTTTTGTATTTGTGTTAATCTGCAAAAGTAGGGCAGGCATTTTGCCTGACGTTGTCTAAATACTGTAAACCATACCGAGAAACACCATGACTGCTCCCATTCTCGCCATCACTTCCGGCGAACCGGCCGGTATCGGCCCCGACATCTGCCTCGATTTGGCTTTCGCCGACCTTCCTTGCCGCCCCGTTGTTTTGTGTGACAAAAATCTGTTGGCACAAAGAGCTGAACAGCTCGGCAAGTCCGTCATCTTGCGCGACTTTCAAGCCCAAGCGGCTGAACCGTTGCCTAAGGGCGAACTCGAAGTCCTGCATATTCCTTTAGATGCCGAATGTCGGGCAGGCGAACTCAATCCTGCCAATGCCGCGTATGTCCTCCGACTGCTGGATACGGCGTATCAAGGCATTTCAGACGGCCTGTTTGCCGGTATGGTGACCGCGCCGCTGCATAAAGGCATCATCAACGATGCCCATGCAGGCAACGGCTTTTTTAGCGGTCATACCGAATACCTCGCCGAAAAAAGCCATACCGAACAAGTCGTCATGATGTTGACCGGTGGCGGCCTGCGTGTGGCATTGGTCACCACTCATCTGCCGCTGAAAGACATTTCCGTCGCCATCACGAAGCCTTTAATCGAGTCGGTTGTCCGCATTCTTGAACACGACCTGCGCCATAAGTTCGGCATAGCCAAACCGGTCATCCTCGTTACCGGCCTCAATCCCCACGCGGGCGAAGGCGGCCATTTGGGACACGAAGAAATCGACACCATTATTCCGGCGCTTCATGCCCTGCAGGCCGAAGGCATAGACGCGCGCGGCCCTTATCCGGCCGATACCGTGTTCCAACCCTTCCTGCTCAAAGATGCCGACGCCGTCCTCGCCATGTATCACGACCAAGGGCTGCCGGTGCTCAAATATGCCGGTTTCGGCGAAGGCGTGAATATCACCCTCGGCCTGCCCTTTATCCGCACCTCTGTCGATCATGGCACGGCCTTGAACTTGGCAGGCACAGGCAAAGCTGATTCCGGCAGTTTGATTACCGCCGTCCGCGCCGCGCTTGATATGGCGCACAATATGCAGAAGCAGGCCGTCTGAAGCGTGGAGGTTTAATCGTTTGCAGGCGTAAAGTGTTCCTGTAAGAGCATCATCAGGGAGCATCTGCCTGCCGATTTGATGAAGCCGATGGATGTTTGGACAATAATCAGCGTTTTATTTTAAAAACCATATAAAAAGGCCGTCTGAAGCCCCATGTTTTGGGTTTCAGACGGCCTTTTGGTTTTTTGGTTTACCAAATTTCAGACAAAGTTTCTTTGACTTTGGCCTTCACTTCCGCACCGAAGCGGCGGCTGAGCATTTTGCTGAAATCGTCTTGCGGCGTGTAGTTGACCAGCTCGGGGGCTTTGACGACATCGCGGGCAACGCTGTAAATGCTGCCGAAGTCGTCAATCAGGCCGACCTGTTTGGCTTCTTTGCCGGTATAGATGCGGCCGCTGAAAACGTCGGGATATTGTTTATCTTTCAACCTTGCGCCGCGGCCGAGTTTGACGGCTTTGATGAATTCTTGGTGGATATCGCCCAACATGGTTTCCCAAATTTGGGTTTGCGCCGGGGTTTCAGGCGTGAAAGGGTCGCCCATGCCTTTGTTGCTGCCGGCGGTTTTCAGACGGCGTTTGACACCAGCTTTGTCCATCAGGCCGGTAAAGTCGAAACCGCCACCGATCACGCCGATGCTGCCGACAATGCTGGAAGGGTCTGCGTAAATTTTGTCGGCCGCAGCGGCAATGTAGTAGCAGCCGGAAGCGCACATGTCTTCGGCAACGAGGTAGACAGGGATGTCTTTGTGTTCGGCTTTGAGGCGGCGGACTTCGTTAAAGGCCGTGTTGGACACAACAGGCGAACCGCCGGGGCTGTTGGCGCGGATGATGATGGCCTTGGCATTGCCGTTTTCGTAGGCAGCTTCCATACTGTCGCGCAGGATTTGGACTTGGTCGTCGATGTCGTTGCCGATTTCGCCGGTCAGGTCGATAACGGCGGTGTGTTCGCTGCGGGCTTGGATGCTCGTGGTTTTTCCTTCTTCTTCCGCAAGGCCGAAAATCAGGCTGAGGAAGATGAGGACGGCGACGCCACGCCAGATATTGCGCCAAATGCGGGCGCGGCGCTGTTCTTGGTAGGCGGCGAGGAGGACTTCGCGCAGGGTGTTGCGCTCCCAGTTGTCGACGGGTGTGGAGGCTGAAGAGGGTGTGTTTGGGGCATCGCCTTCACGGTGGATTCGGTATTGCATGATGTGATGTGCTTTCTTGTAGGCCGTCTGAATGTTCAGACGGCCTTATCGGTTTTAGTTGATGGAATAGCCGCGCAGGTATTGCGTACGTTCGCGGGTCATGCGGGTCTCACACTGCAGGCGCAGGTATTCTGCTTGTGCGGCGTTGTCTGCGGACGCGGCTGCTTGTTGGCAGTTGAGTTTTTTGCTTTGAATCCAGGCGCGTTGTTCGCCGAGGATTTGTTGCTTGACATCGCTGTCTAAGCCGCCCCAGAGGTCGTTGATCTCGCCGTCTGCTTGACGGTTTTGCGCGCGCGCGTTGTCGAGTTCGCTTTGGCTGAGGCCGGGCGGCTCGTTGCGCGGAGTTTCACGGTCAGGGTGCAGGACTTCGTAGTCTGAATCGTCGTCATCATCGGTCAAACCGACGGCTTGGCTGGCGGCGTTGTTTTCAAGGATGTCTTGCGGATTGACAGTCGGCGGCTCTTCTGTATTTTGGTTTTGCAGCAGCTTGATGGCCTGCTCTTTGGATACAGGTTTGCCGTCTATCATGACGATGCTTTTCACGCCGTAGGGCAGCAGGGTGGCGGAAAGGGTTTGGGCCGTGGTGCTCAGGGTGTTGTCTTCGAGAACTGGTTTGCCGTCTTTATCGGGGGTGTAGAGCAGGGTGGTGCTGAACGTGTTGTTTTCAAAAGTCAGGTTGCTGCCCATCAGTTTTTGTTCGAGCATGTCGGACAACGGGGTATTGCCGTAAATCAGCGGGCTGTTGTCTATGGCCGTCTTGAGGATGGTGTCGGGAATGCGGATTTTGAGGTTGGCACGGCAGATGGCTTTGCCGTCGTCTTCGGTTTCTTTGGGGTCTTCAAGCAGGGTTTCTAATTCGAGGCCGGCGGCGATGATTTTGTCAGCATCGACGAATTGGCGGTTGTCGTTGCGGGCAAAGGAGCGCGCTTGTTGTTTGAGGGTGTCTTCGATGGTGGTACGGATGTTTTGCAGTGTGGCCGGTTGGGCGCAATCAAGCGCGGCTTTCGGCTCTTCTTTGCTGCATGCGGCAAGAAGAATCGTGCTTAAAATCAATACGGAAGCGGTTTTTTTGTACATGGGTACTCCTGAAGGTGACGGCCTTTCAGACGGCCTGACGTACCTATCATAACAAAAGCACTTGCAGCAAGTAAATGCGGCAAGTGCTTTTCTATGTCAGACGTATCAGCCTTTGATGACGCTGATGAAGCCGGAGAGGATGGCGGCGTTGAGCAAGTCAACGAAGAACGCACCGACCATAGGCACAATCAAGAAGGCTTTGTGAGACGGGCCGAAAGTTTGGGTAATGGACTGCATGTTGGCAACGGCAGTCGGGGTAGCACCCAAACCGAAACCGCAGTGACCGGCCGCCAATACGGCAGAGTCATAATCGCGACCCATGAAGACGTAGGTAACGAAAGTGGCGTACAGAATCATAACGACGGTTTGTACGGCCAAGATGATGGTTACAGGGCCTGCCAGACCGGTCAATTCCCACAGTTTCAGGTTCAGAAGAGCCATAGACAGGAAGAGGGACAGGGAGGCGTTACCGAATACGTCGATGGCACGGTCAAACATATTGACTTTGAAGGCGGCAGTCAGGACGTTGCGGATGACCACGCCTGCAAACAGACACCATACGAATTTAGGCAGGTCGAAGAAGGCTTTGTCGTAGCTGTCCACGATTTCGGCAAATGCCAAACAGCCGGCAAACATAGCCAGGGTTTCGACAGCAGACTCGGCAGTAATCAGGCGGGTGCGCTGTGCTTGTTCGAAGATGTCGTCGGCAGCATCATTGTCGTCGGATTTGGCAGTTTTGACGACAGGTTTACGGCCCATTTTGTTGATCAGACGGCGTGCAACAGGACCACCGATCAAACCGCCGAATACCAGGCCGAATGTTGCAGAAGCCATACCCAAGCCGGTTGCGCCGGTCAGGCCGAATTTGCTTTCAAAGTCAGGACCCCATGCACCGGCTGTACCGTGACCGCCGGTCAGGGTAATCGAACCGGTAATCAGGCCAATCAGCGGATCCAAGCCCAATGCGCTCGCCAAGCCGACACCGACGAAGTTTTGGACGATGATGAATGCACCCACTACGGCGGTAAAGATAACCAAAGGCAAGCCGCCCGCTTTCAAACGGGAGAAGTCGGCACTCAAACCAATGGATGTAAAGAAGATAAGCATGAACGCATCTTGCAGCGGTTTTTCAAATTTGAAGCTGACGCCGTATGCTTCGTGCAGGGCGAACAGGACGATAGCGGCAATCAAACCGCCGGCGACCGGCTCGGGAATATTGAAGTCTCTTAAGAATTTGATTTTTTGAACCAGAAATTTACCAACCAGCAACACGAGCGTGGCGGCAATCAGTGTGTAATAACTGTTGAATTCCCATTCCATGTTGTTTCACCTCCTAGAAATGTTTTTCCGAGCATCCGTTTTTGTTCCGGATGTAGTGTGTTTCAACGCTTGGCGTTATCCGCCGAGTGTCATGGTATTGATGCGCGGACAAGGTGTTTTCAGAAAGAAATGAAAACAATGACGTGTCCGTGAAAAATAACTGGCAAATATTAGGGGAATAGTTAAAGTTTGTCAAAAAATGCGAGTGTAAATCTTTTCAGACGGCCTTTTGTCCGATGGCACGGTGCGCTTCGCGTCGCCATTGTTCTAATAGGGATGTTAATGATTCGGCCGAAGTGTGGCCGTTGCTGATGGCGGCCTGCAGCCAGTAGCAGGCGGTCGGAACATGGCAGCTTACACCTTGCCCGTGATAGTAAAAACAGGCGAGGTGGTATTGGGCGGAAGGGTGGTTTTGTTCGGCAGCGATGGCGTACCAGTGGGCGGCTGCCCGAGGGTCTTGCGTCGTGCCGAGGCCGTAATGGTAGATGCGGCCTAAGGCTGCCGCCGCGTTTTTATGGTGGAATTCGGCAGCTTCCATGTAATTCTTGCGCGCGGCATTGTAGTCGGTGGGACGGCCGATGGCGTGGGCTTGTGCTTCCGCCAAACGGTAGATGGTTTCGGTTTGTTGCTGTTGCAGGGCGGCTGTTTTGATTTGTTCGTATTGTTGCGGATGGTACAGCGCGGCGTCGCTGATGAGTTTTTGTGCCGCGGCGGCAGAACCCAGCGCGGCGGCACGGTGGTAGTAATCGTGCGCGATATGGTTGTCGGCTTTGATGCCAAGGCCGTAGCGGTAGAGGTCGCCCATGATTTTCAGGGCTTCGGGATGGTTTTTCTCGGCGGCGGCTTTGGCGTAGCGTGCCGCTTGGAACGGGTCTCGTTCAGAAAGTTCGCCGGTTAGGGCATATTGGGCCAGCTTGGCCTGTGCTTCCGCTTGCTCCTTATCGGCGGCACGACGATACCATTCTAAGGCTTCGGGTTTACGTTGGGCGGCAAGAAGGTCGGCCAGCAGGGTTTGTGCGGCGATGTGGCCGGCTTGCGCGGCTTGTTCGAAGTATTGTTCGGCTTGTACGTGGTTTGGGCTGACACCTGTACCGTAGAAATAGATTTGACCGAGTTGCCAGCAGGCGGCAGTCACGCCGAGCGCGGCCGCTTTTTCGTATTGTTCGATGGCTGTTGCAACGTCGCCTTGTCGTTGATGATGGCGTGCCAGATGGTAATATGCAGGCGCGGCATATCGGGCAGCGGCAAGCTCCGCCCAGTAGAGCGATTGTGGATCGTTGCGCTGCGCGTGGTAACACATGAGGATTAATTGGGCTTCAGGGTGTCCCTGCTCACCCAGCCAGGCATATTCGTTGAGGAGCTGTCCGGTCGGGGTGCCGTTGTGTTCGCGTTGTTGCAGCAGGGTGAAGAGTGCCTTGGGATGGCGTTGGGCCGCGGCGGCTTCCAACCATGGAAGTGCCTGCTCCGGATGACCGTTTTGCAGCAGATGGTCGCCCAATACGAAAGCAGCTTCCGTATATCCCTGCTCTGCGGCCTGTTGCAACAGGGGCAGGGCTTGGGCGGTATTGGATTGTTCCAAAAGGGCGGCGGCTTGCCGGTAGAGGATATCAGGAGCGGCGGTCATGGTTTGCGGGCGGATATAAAGTGGAAGACGGATGCTGCGGCATATGGGCGGCGATACCGGTTGAGGGCTTTGTAAAAATTTTGCTCGGCATAGCTTTGTAGCGTGTATTGCCTTACTGGCTTATCTTTAGGATGTTTGGCTTGTTATATTGTTTTGCCTGGGGATACATCCATATTTTGTGCGTTACAAAGGGCTCAGGTTGAGTCGGTATGCGCTTATGACAGCTCGGTCATTATACTGTTTTTGTAATTTATTGTTAATGATAAATGTAGGTTTTTGTGTTTTATTTACATGGCAGTAGCTAAGGTATTGATTGCTTCAGGCCGTCTGAAATGTTTTCAGACGGCCTGAACTTTTCTTTCGCTAAATCAGGTTGCTGGTGTAGAAGAGTCGTAGGTTTTTTTGTTGGGGAAAAAGACCTGACTGTAGAAGTTGCCGTTAATTTGGGTTACGTTGAGGTGGTACATACGGTAGGCATGGAACAAGTCGCTGTCAGGTGGTGTCGGATGATTCCAAAATTTTGCTAAGGCATTTTGGTCAGTAATGCCGGGAATGTCGTAATGGGCACGACCGAGGACTTTGACAGGCATGTTGTGGATCAATCCGGACAGGCCGCTGGTGCTGTTGATGGTAACCATGCCGAGGCCGTGGCGTAGGAAAGCGGGCAGGGGGACATCATGGATGTAAGTCACGCGGCCTTTGAGTTCGGGGTGTTCTTTGATAAAGCGTTTAATGTCGCGCCAGTAGTCGATAAAACCGCGATCCATCGGATGATGTTTGATGATGATGTTGGTATCGGCAGGCGCGTGCGCGGCGAATGAGCTCAAAACATGGAGCAGGAAGCTGCGGACGCTGGGAAAGTAGCAATGGATACGGACTTGGCTGTCGTTGAATACCTGCAGGGGAACAATAAAAAACTTGCCGTATTTGCCTGCTTCCACACGTTTGGCGATTTGGATGTCTTCAATATAGTAGTTCAAACGCTTGAGGATGGAGAGCGACCACAGTTTGAGGTAATGGCCGGCATTAGGCGCGCGGTGGTGGATGTAGTCGGGGTATTTGCGTGGATTGCGGAACAATTCGATATAGTAACGGATGGCGTTTTTTGCCATGGGCGTAAACCCGCCGCGTACCGGCGTTGGTGCTTCATATTCTTGCTGGGCAAGCTTAGGGAATTGTTCAAGAAAAAGTCGGCACGGCGCGGTAACGGAGAAAATGCGTTGACGCCGTCTTTTTCTAATGTGATGTAGTAGGGGCGGAAATAGCCTTCTTCAAATGCCCAGAAACTGGCTTGGTTTTCGTTTGCAATGCGTTTTGCAATGACGTGATAAGGGCGTGTGTCGCCAAAGCAGACAACGGCCTGGATGTGATGTTGAACGATGTATTCTTGCAAAAATTCAGGAAAGGCATTGTAGTCGTCGTTAAAAACAACGGTATGAGCTTGAGTGGGCAGATAAAAATAGTCGTCGCCTGCATTAAAGTTGAATTTATGTACAGTTTTGCCGTTTTCAGTCAGCCAGTCGGCAAGGCGCAGAAAAAAATCGCCGACAGGGCCTTGAAGCAGCAGGATATTTTCTGCGCTTTCAAGCAGGTTTTACAGGTTGTTTTTGAGGACGGTCTGTTTCATGTCGCAATGTGGTTTTGTTTTTTATGTAATAGTTTTAGGTTGAACTTTCAAGTATACGCCAAGAGAATTAACGATGCAAAGGCAATGATGCCTCAATAGAGGTAAGTTTATGATATATCGTTAATTTAGATGGTGTTTATTTGAAAGATCGATATAGTTGTTTGATTTTACCTAATTTTTTAGTAAAGTACCCGCGATGTAATCCGTTGTTGTTTTTTTGCATATTTTTTTGACGTATCAGGATTTGGGCTGCGGTTTCCGCATTGATGGCCTGATGGGTTTCGGGGTGGATGTAGTCGGGGTAGTGGATGAGCGTGCCGGCAATCAGCTGCCAAAGCTCAAGCCTGCGGCTGCGGCGTGGAATGGGCAGCAGATCTTGGGTAAGCCCCCAGCCTGCATAGAGAAAGGCAGGCCATAGCAGCTGACTTTTTTGCCGCGCAACAAGGCTTCAAAACCAGTCAGCGAAGTCATGGTGTGAACTTCGTCTGCGTATTGGAGACAGGTCAGGATGTCGGCTTGTTCGACGGTTTGGTCGGCATATCGTGCCGTATCTTCAGGGGAAATATGGCCGATGCGGTTACCGCTGACTACATCTGGATGCGGTTTGTAGATGATATAGGCATCGGGATTGCGTTCGCGTACGGTACGGAGCAGATCCAGATTGCGATAGATTTGGGGCGAACCGTAGCGGATAGACGCATCATCTTCAACCTGGCCGGGAACGAGGATTACGGTTTTGTTGGTTGACGGGACCGTGAAGTCTGAGCTGCCGACGTTGTATTTACTGATGTGGTTTTCGGTCAGCATTTTTTGCAGCTTTAAGGCCGTCTGAAAGTCCTGGTCGTCGAAGTTTTGGTTTTGGAGGATGTGTTCAAGACGTGACGGGGTTTCGGCATTGAAATAAATGCCCATATCGTCGGTAACGAGCGACAGCGGTGGCACTAAATTAGAACCGAGTCCGACCGAGCGGATAAAGCCGTCTTCCATGCGCAGCAGGGGGATATTATGTTGTTCGGCAAAACGGACGATGGCCTCTTTGCCGTTGCCCCAAGCTAGGATGCGTGCATCGTCGGACAGTTTGACCCCTGCCAGTTTTTGGGTGGAGGAGATAAATTTCAGACGGCATGAGGGTACGTTAAAGAACGGTTTGGCAACCGCGCGTTTCCACAAAGACATGCCGACGCAATACAACTCTCCACGCAATTTGTCGTTTTTGCGTTTGACCGTTGCCAGATAGTCGATAACATCAAAGAGGCTGCCTGCTTCGCCGGTATTGGGGTTGAGGTAGCGGCTGTATTGCAGATAGGCTGCTGCGAAGAGTTGCAGCAAGTTGCGGCGGGCGCGGCGTTGGGTTTGAACAAGGCTGCCGATTTGTGGGTGGCGGTCGTCGCTTACGCCCCAGCCGGCATACCACGGCAGGCCGAAGGTGGTCAGTGGTTTGCCGCACAAAAGCGCCTCAAAACCCATTTGCGAGGTAACGCAATAAACTTTATCGACGTTTTGCAACAAAGAAATCGGATTGATGTCTTCTGCCAAAAGATGGGCGCGGTGTTGCTGCGCCAGTTGGGTCAGATAGCCTTGTTTTTTGCCGCACAAAACATCGGGATGGGTTTTTACCCAGATATCGGCTTGCGGGTTTTCATTTAAGGCCGTCTGAAACATCAGTTCAAACGTAGAGGCGTCTGCGCCGCCATATTGGATGGCCATATCGCCGAAGGTTTGGTCGATGATGAGGACGGTTTCGGGTTTGGATGGGGAGTGTAAAGGATGATCGTCTGAAAGCTCGGGCGCGTGATTGTATTTGGACAGGTGGTGTTGCAGGATGAAATCCATCGCCTGTTGCGCCTGAGCCAAGGTTTCAGACGGCATGGTATCGGCGGCGAGAATCAGTTGTTCCAAACGCGAAGGACGTGTGGTGTCGTAGTAGATGCCGATGTCGTCATAGACGATGGAATAGGGCGGATAACCGGCGACACCCAGTCCGAGCGAGCGTAAAAAACCGTCTTCCAACGCAATAAAGGGAAGCTGGTGTTCGACGGCGAAAGCACGCGCTTTGTGTGTCGTCGGGCGCAAACCCCAGCCGACCACAGCCTCTGCTCCTTTTCCGTCTTTGCAGATTTGAAACTCAGGCAATAGGGTGGAGAGATGGGGAATTTTGCGGATGCCGCGAGAGGGAATGTAGGCGTTTTTCACAATGCGTTTTCGTCGATTATTGTTATTAATGGATTGTAGGCCGTCTGAAAAGAGGAGCATTCTTTCAGACGGCCTGAATTATTTTTTAAAACGTTACGGCTTCGGCCAGTACTTTGCCGGCCAAGTCTTTAGGCGACAGGTTCGGCTCGCCTTGCAACGGCCAGTCGATGCCGACGGTCGGATCATTCCAAATCAGCGAGTGTTCGGCTTTTGGGTTGTAATAGTCTGTGCATTTGTAGACGAACTCGGCTTCATCGCTCAGTACATAGAAGCCGTGCGCGAAACCTTCGGGTACCCACAGTTGGCGTTTGTTTTCTGCGGACAGAATTTCGCCTACCCATTTGCCGAAAGTAGGGGAGTCTTTACGCATATCGACGGCCACGTCGAATACTTCGCCGACAACCACGCGCACGAGTTTGCCTTGAGTGTTTTCAGTTTGATAGTGCAGGCCACGCAATACGCCTTTGCCGGATTTGGAGTGGTTTTCCTGCACGAAGGTGCGGTTGCAGACTTGGGTTTTGAACCACTCGTCGCGGAAAGTTTCCATAAAAAAGCCGCGCGCGTCGCCGAAGACTTTGGGTTCAAGCAGTTTTACGTCAGGAATGGCGGTATCAATGATGTTCATCGTTTTATCTTTCATCTAAAGGCCGTCTGAAAAGTTTCAGACGGCCTCAAACATTATTTTTTCAACAGGCGCAGCAAATATTGGCCGTATTGGTTTTTCGCCATCGGGCGCGCCAGTTCTTCCAGTTTTTCATCAGAAAGCCAACCGTTGCGCCAAGCGATTTCTTCCAGGCAGGCAATTTGCAGGTCTTGGATGTTTTGCACGGTTTGGACGAATGAAGCAGCTTCGTGCAGGCTCTCGTGGGTGCCGGTGTCCAGCCATGCGAAACCGCGTCCCAAAAGTTGTACCGACAATGAACCGTCTTCCAAATACATTTGGTTGAGGTCGGAAATTTCCAATTCGCCGCGGGCGGACGGTTTGATTTGTTTGGCGAACTCGACGACGCGTTGGTCGTAGAAGTACAAGCCGGTTACCGCCCAATCGGATTTGGGCTGTTGCGGTTTCTCTTCGATAGACAGGGCGTTGAAGTTTTCGTCAAATTCAACCACGCCGAAACGCTCGGGGTTTTTGACCTGATAACCGAATACGGTTGCGCCGTGGGTCTTGGCGGCGGCCTGTTTCAATGTTTGCGTAAACGATTGGCCGTAGAAAATATTGTCGCCTAAAACCAAGCAAACATTGTCGTTGCCGATAAATTCTTCGCCGATGATAAATGCCTGTGCCAAACCGTCCGGACTGGGTTGAACGGCATAGCTGATGGAAATGCCGAAATCGCTGCCGTCGCCGAGCAGGCGTTTGAAAGAGGCGTTGTCTTCGGGCGTGGTAATGACCAAAATATCGCGGATTCCTGCCAGCATCAATACGGACAGGGGATAGTAAATCATGGGCTTGTCGTACACGGGCAGCAGCTGTTTGGATACGCCGCGCGTGATGGGGTAGAGGCGTGTGCCGCTGCCGCCGGCAAGGATAATGCCTTTCATGGGTTTTCTCCTGAGTAATGTGTGTTTGCGTGATTTTCAGACGGCCTAATATGGGAAAAGGCCGTCTGAAAACTTATTTTCCGGTGCCTAAACGCTCTAAACGGTAGCTGCCGTTCAATACGTTTTGCCACCAGGTTTTGTTGTCCAAATACCATTGCACTGTTTTGCGGATGCCGGATTCGAACGTTTCCTGCGGTTTCCAGCCCAGCTCCCTGCCGATTTTGGCAGCGTCGATGGCATAGCGTACGTCATGGCCGGGGCGGTCTTGTACGAAAGTAATCAAATCTTCATAACGTGCCACGCCGGCCGGTTTTTCAGGAACAAGCTCTTCCAGCAGGGCACAGATGGTTTTGACGACTTCAATATTGGCTTTTTCATTGTGGCCGCCGATATTGTAGGTTTCGCCGACAACACCTTCGGTAACAACCTGATACAGTGCGCGCGCGTGGTCTTCGACAAACAGCCAGTCGCGGATTTGCATACCGTCGCCGTACACAGGCAGCGGTTTGCCGTCGAGCGCGTTCAGAATCATCAATGGAATGAGTTTTTCCGGGAAATGGTAGGGGCCGTAGTTGTTGGAGCAGTTGGTTACGATGGTCGGCAAACCGTATGTACGCAACCATGCGCGGACGAGGTGGTCGCTGGATGCTTTGGAGGCTGAGTAGGGGCTGGATGGCGCGTATGGCGTGGTCTCGGTAAACAAATCGTCCGTGCCGTGCAAGTCGCCATAGACTTCATCGGTGGAAATATGGTGGAAACGGAAGGCTTCGCGTTTTTCAGACGGCATTTGTTGCCAGTAGGCGCGGGCCGCTTCAAGTAGATTGAATGTACCGACGATATTGGTTTGGATAAACTCGCCTGCCGAATCGATAGAGCGGTCGACATGGCTTTCCGCAGCCAAGTGCATCACGGCATCCGGCTGGTGTTGTGCGAATACGCGGTCGAGTTCGGCGCGGTCGCAAATATCCACTTGCTCAAAAGCATAGCGAGGATTATTGGCTACCTCAGTCAAAGACTCCAAATTGCCGGCATAAGTCAGCTTATCGACATTGACGACAGAGTCTTGGGTGTTTTGGATAATATGACGGACAACGGCAGAACCGATAAAGCCCGCGCCGCCGGTAACAAGGATTTTCTTCATAAGTTTCAGAGGATAGTCAAAATAATATAAACAGATTATAGCAGACAGAAAGTATGTTTTTCAGATAAAGAGGCCGTCTGAAAACATCTCTTTCAGACGGCCTGTATCAGTTCAACTTAATCGTCGTAGCCATTTGGGTTGTTGCTGACCCAACGCCATGAATCTTCCATCATCTGCGCCAAATCGCGTTTGGTTTCCCAACCGGTTTGCGCTTTGGTATAGGCGGGATCGGCGTAGAAACAGGCCAAATCGCCATCGCGACGCGGTTTGATTTGGAACGGAATGGTCAAGCCAGAGGCTGCCTCAAAGGCACGGATGATTTCCAATACCGAATAAGCACGTCCTGAACCCAAATTAAACAGGTGTACACCCGAAACATCACTTTTCGCCTGCATCGCCGCCACATGGCCTTCCGCCAAATCCATTACATGGATATAGTCGCGCATACCCGTACCGTCTGGGGTAGGGTAATCATCGCCGAAAACCGACAATTGCGGCAGCTTGCCTGAAGCCACTTGGCAGATATAAGGCAGCAGATTGTTTGGAATACCGTTTGGCTGCTCGCCGATCAGACCGCTTTCATGCGCACCGATAGGATTGAAATAGCGCAACAAAATCACGTTCCAACGCGGATCAGCCTTTTGGATATCCGTCAAAATACGCTCCACCATAGACTTAGACGTGCCGTAAGGGCTGGTCGTATCCCCCGGTTGCATATCTTCCGTATAAGGTACTTTACCCGGATCGCCGTAAACCGTAGCCGATGAGCTGAACACAATCTTAAATACGCCGGCACGCGCCATTTCTTCAGCCAAAACCAAGCTGCCAGACACATTGTTGTCATAGTATTTCATTGGTTCGGCCACGCTTTCACCGACTGCCTTCAAGCCGGCAAAATGGATGACGGCATCAATATCGTGTTCTGCAAAGATTTGACGCAACACTTCACGATCACGGATATCCCCTTGGTAAAAAGGTACAGACTTGCCGGTAATCTTTTCCAAGCGCGGGAGGATGTTGGCAGAAGAATTGCACAAATTGTCCAAAATCACGGCATTAAAGCCTGATTTCAACAGGGAAACAACGGTATGGGAGCCGATAAAACCGGTACCGCCGGTAACAAGAATAGTCATTGGTTTTCCTTATACAGCATATGTTATCTTGTCTTGAATGAAGTGTATCAGTATTATCCTTTGTCTTCCCAAAAATTATCTTACGTTGTGCTGTCCTATCAATCGTTCAGATGGAATATGAAGGAATATATGAACATCACCCAAATCCTCTCTCAAGAACTCTCCGCCACTACCGCGCAAATCAATGCCGCCATTGAGCTTTTGGACGACGGCGCGACCGTCCCCTTTATCGCGCGTTACCGTAAAGAAGCCACAGGCGGGCTGGATGATACGCAGCTGCGTCAGCTTGCCGAGCGGCTGCAATACCTGCGCGAGTTGGAGGAGCGCAAAGCCGTTGTGTTAAAAAGCATTGAAGAACAAGGCAAACTTTCAGACGACCTCAGGGCGCAAATTGAAGCCGCCGACAACAAAACCGCGCTGGAAGACCTGTATCTGCCCTACAAGCCCAAACGCCGCACCAAAGCGCAAATCGCGCGCGAACACGGTTTGCAGCCGCTGGCGGACATGTTGCTTGCCGGGCAGCCGCAGGATGTGGAAGCCGCCGCGCAAGGCTACCTGAACGAAAACGTCCCCGACACCAAAGCCGCGCTGGACGGCGCGCGCGCGATTCTGATGGAGCAGTTTGCCGAAGATGCGGAACTCATTGGCACGCTGCGCGACAAGTTGTGGAATGAAGCTGAAATCCACGCGCAAGTCGTTGAAGGCAAAGAAACCGAAGGCGAAAAATTCAGCGATTATTTCGACCATCGTGAACCTATTCGTGCGATGCCCAGCCATCGTGCGCTAGCGGTTTTGCGTGGCCGCAACGAAGGCGTGTTGAACATCGCGCTCAAATACCAGCCCGACGATACGCCTATTACGCAGCAAAGCAAATACGAGCAACTCATCGCCCGCCGCTTCAAGGTTTCAGACGGCCACAAATGGCTGCGCGACACCGTGCGCCTGACTTGGCGCGCGAAAATCTTTTTGTCGTTGGAACTTGAAGCCTTAGGCCGTCTGAAAGAAGCCGCCGATACCGACGCGATTACCGTGTTCGCCCGCAATCTCAAAGACTTGCTGCTCGCCGCGCCTGCCGGACGGCTGACCACTTTGGGTCTCGACCCTGGCTACCGCAACGGCGTGAAATGCGCCGTAGTGGACGACACGGGCAAGCTGCTGGATACGGTCATCGTCTATTTGCATCAAGAAAACAATATGTTGGCAACGCTGTCGCGCCTGATTAAACAACACGGCGTGAAGCTCATCGCCATCGGCAACGGCACCGCCAGCCGCGAAACCGACAAAATCGCGGGCGAACTGGTGCGCGGAATGCCCGAAAACAGCCTGCACAAAATCGTCGTTTCCGAAGCCGGCGCATCGATTTATTCCGCGTCCGAACTGGCGGCACGCGAGTTCCCCGACTTGGACGTTTCCCTGCGCGGCGCGGTGTCCATTGCCCGCAGGCTGCAAGACCCGCTCGCCGAGTTGGTCAAAATCGACCCCAAATCCATCGGCGTGGGCCAGTATCAGCACGACGTAAACCAAAGCCAGCTCGCCAAATCGCTGGACGCAGTGGTTGAAGATTGCGTGAACGCCGTCGGCGTGGATGTGAACACCGCCTCCGCCCCGCTCTTGGCGCGGATTTCCGGTTTGAATCAAACCCTTGCCCAAAACATCGTCGCTTACCGCGATGAAAACGGCGCGTTTGACAGCCGCAAAAAATTGCTGAAAGTACCGCGTTTGGGCGAAAAAACCTTCGAGCAGGCAGCAGGCTTCTTGCGGATTAACGGCGGCAAAGAGCCGCTGGACGCGAGCGCCGTCCACCCCGAAGCCTATCCCGTCGTCGCCAAAATGCTGGCGCAACAAGGCATTAGCGCCGCCGAACTCATCGGCAACCGCGAGCGTGTGAAGCAAATTAAAGCGTCCGATTTCATCGACGAACGCTTCGGCCTGCCGACCATTTTGGACATCCTATCCGAACTGGAAAAACCCGGTCGCGACCCGCGCGGCGAGTTTCAGACGGCCTCCTTCGCCGAAAGTATCCACGAAATCAGCGACTTGCAAGTCGGCATGATACTCGAAGGTGTGGTCTCCAACGTCGCCAACTTCGGTGCGTTCGTGGACATCGGTGTCCATCAAGACGGTTTGGTGCACATCTCCGCCCTGTCCAATAAGTTCGTCCAAGACCCGCGCGAAGTCGTGAAAGCCGGCGATGTGGTAAAAGTGAAAGTGCTGGAAGTCGATGCCGCCAGAAAACGCATTGCGTTAACCATGCGTTTGGATGACGAACCGGGCAGTGCCGCCAAAAGCAACAGGCCGTCTGAAACCCGACATCAAGAACGCCGCGACCGCAGACCCCAACGCAACGACCGCGCCCCGACCAATTCGGCAATGGCAGATGCGTTTGCGAAGCTGAAGCGGTAAGGTAGAAAATCAATTAAAGGCCGTCTGAAAAATGATATTCAGACGGCCTTTATCGTATGGGGCGAATTAGATAATTAGTGGAATGGATATAGTGCTACGCCCGTTGAATGTTAACGATACATTTTGTAGTAGGCACATGCAAACAAGCGTATAGTTCCAAATATCACAAACCCATCATCACAACTTTAGGAGTTCAAACCATGAAACCTGTTTTGTTTGCCGCGCTGATTTCCTGTTTCTCCGTTGCTGCCTATGCCGCCTGTACCGACAGCCAGCAGCAGTGCGTGATTTATAAAAATGGTAATGTTGCGACAGAAGGCGGCTGTACGGTCAGTAAGTGCCAAAGTGCCGATGTGCAAGTGTTGAAATGGAAGCTGAAAAACGGCAAAGGCGTGACCGTTGAAATCGGAAAAAACGGTAAGGTTTTGGTGAACAAGAAACCGGGTGCGAAAGCGAACAACAGCAATGCGTCAGGCATGGGTTTGACATGCTATGCCGCCGATGCGGACAAACGCGAACAGTTCTGCTCGACTAATTATTGATTGGATTGTTGCTTTGATTAAAGGCCGTCTGAAAAGTGTTTCAGACGGCCTTGATGTTTATCCTTCCGATATTTTTTCATTGAGAAAGTCGATAAAGCTGCGCACTTTCGCACTGAGAAATGCCCTGTCGACATAGGTGGCGTTCAGTTGATCTGTCCAGATGGTGTAATCGGGCAGGAGTTGGACCAATGTGCCGTCCTTCAATTCCTGCTGAACTGCCCAAAGGGGCTGATAGCCTATGCCTGCGCCTGCTTTAATCAGCTCGCGGATCATCAGCGTGTTGTCGCTGCGGATAACAGGGGAGAGGTGGAGAATGGCTTTTTCTCCGGTGTGGCGGTGGGTAATTTCCCAGTTTTGTTGACTGGTATAGGAAGGCAGGATGGCTTGGTGCTGCATGACGGCTTCAGGTGTATCAGGTGTGCCGTGTCGGGCCAGATAGTTGGGAGCGGCAAGCAGGACGAACTCGATTTTGGCCAGCGGTTTGACGATTAGCGAAGGGGAGGGGGTTTTGGAAACGCGCAAGGCGAGGTCGAAACCTTCGGTGATGAGGTCGATATGGCGGTTGTCGAGGACGAGGTCGAGCGTGACTTTGGGATAACGCTGGCGGTATTCGGCCAACCATGCGCTCATATTGCCGCCTGCAAACCACAGGGGCATGGTAACGCGCAACATACCTTGCGGCGTGTCGGCGCCGCCTGCCGCTTTTTGGGCGGCGGTATCCAAGGTATCCAGCGCGTAGCTGCATTGACGGTAGTATTCTTCGCCTGCTTCGGTTAGGTGGAGGTTGCGGCTGTTACGGTGTAAGAGCTTGGCTTGAATGGTGTTTTCCAGATGGCTGACGTGTTTGCTGGCCATGGCGGTGGAGATGTCGAGCTGATCGGCGGCACGGGTAAAACTGCCGCTTTGAACAACTTGGTGGAAAACTTTTAGGCTGAATAGGGTATCCATGATTTCTTATTAGGAAACGTTGTATCAATAATTCGAGTATATATCTCTTACCGGGAATTATCTATACTGCACTTATTGAAATTGCTCCATACCTCTTCAGGTAGCCATTAAAATAAGGATTATTAAGATGTCAGCCCTCAAATCATTTCAACCTGTTGTATTGTTTGTCTTGCGTATTGTTGCGGCGTATTTGTTTTTGCTGCATGGTACGGCCAAGTTTTTCAGTTTTCCGATGTCCATGGGCGGCGCTCCCGAAGGCTTGATGCTGGTGGCCGGTATTTTGGAAATTGTCGGCAGTATCTTATTGATATTGGGCCTGTTCACTCGTCCGGCCGCGTTTGTTTTGTCCGGTCAGATGGCAGCCGCCTACTTTATGGCCCACGCGTCTTCTGGTGATGTTTTGTTCCCATTGGCCAACCATGGCGAATCTGCTGTTTTGTTCTGCTTCGTGTTTTTGTATCTGGCAGTAGCCGGCGGCGGAGCGTGGGCTTTGGATAACGTTTTTGGTAAAGATAAAGATTAATTTAAGGAAAAGATCATGACTTATTCTGTTTTGCAACAAGCTGCTGAAACCCGTCGTTCTATCTATGCATTGAATAACACCCTGCCTCTGTCCAATGAGGAAGTAACCAAAATCATCGAACACGCCGTTTTGCATACGCCGTCTTCTTTCAATTCGCAATCTGCCCGAGTGGTCGTATTGTTTGGCGAAGAACATGCCAAAGTGTGGCATTTTGTTGAAGAAGCGTTGCGTGCAATTGTTCCTGCCAAGCAGTTTGAAGCCACTGCGCAAAAACTGAACTTGTTTAAAGCAGGTGCAGCGACAGTTTTGTTCTTTGAAGATCAAGATGTTGTCAAAGGCTTGCAGGAGCAGTTCCCATCTTATGCGGCCAACTTCCCAATTTGGGCGGATCAGGCAAATGCCATGGTTCAATATGCTGTTTGGACAACATTGGCGGCTGCCGATATCGGCGCCAATCTGCAACATTACAATCCGCTGCCTGATGCAGCCATTGCCAAAGAATGGAATCTGCCGGAAAGCTGGTTGTTGCGTGCGCAAATGGTGATTGGCGGTATCGCGGCTTCAGCCGGTGAAAAAGCCTTCCAACCCATCGAAGGCCGTCTGAAAGTATTTGGCGCATAAATGAAATAATGTTTTCAAAAAGGTCTCAATTTTTGTAATTGTAATGCTTTTATTACAAATGAGATATATAATTAGAAGTATATATGCGAATTGCGTTCTTATGGGCTATTTCTAGGGTAAAGAGTAAAGATTGAAGCCTGACCGGTGGCAGTTTGCGTATAAGATCTAAAACAGGGAAGGACTCATGTCCATTCTATTAATAATTGCGAGGAATGTAAATGATGCAACGTTTAAAACTGACGGTTGCAGCAGCCTTAGCTGTATCCGTGCTGTCTGCCTGTACATTAAGTAACAACAGATGGTCAAACTTTGACAACCACTCATCTCAAATCAGTGCCTCAAATCAAAGAGGTTGATGCAGCAACAGCACAAGAAGCATTAAAGAAACTTAAGCATCAAGCCCACACAATTTCACGCATTAACGAAACAGCCTGTGCGGCCAACTAAACAAATTTAAAAGGGAAAATCCATGTCAAAGAATATCAGCGTAAAAATTAATAGTGGCAACGAAACCGTTGAGACCGTCAAACTGAACGCAACGAATAAAAAAGTCATTATCAAAGCACAACCGAATGTGAACTACGAATTGGTTGACGACAATACCCAATACGCCCCAGAAACTATCGATACCAAACGCATCGGTAACGACCTTCACATTGCATTTGAAGGCACCGACATTAATCAAGAATCCGATTTAGTACTGGAAGGCTATTACGAAAACAACAATACCGAATTACTTTTGGGTAAGGCGGAAAACGGCCGATACTACGCCTATGTACCGCAAAGCGGCGTTGAAAGTGATGCAGTTACCTTATTGGCAGAAGAAGTATTTGCTCCACAGGCGTTAGGTGGTAATAGCGTAGCTACACCATTTTGGGCATTTAATCCTAATTGGCTGTGGGCTGCAGCCGGAGTGGCCGCAGGAGGAGGCATTATTGCAGCTGCAAGTGGTGGAAAGGGATCTAGCAATCCTGACACGACTGCACCGGCTAAACCGACTGTTGAAGCGAAAGACAACGGTTCAGTGGAAGTGACACCTCCTGCAGATGCGGATACCAAGTCTGTAGAAGTGGGCTACACAGATGAAGCGGGCACACCGAAAACAGCAACCTTGACGAAAGGTGAGGACGGCAACTGGACTTCAAGTAACCCGGATGTTGCGGTAGACCCAGCGACTGGCAAAGCAACCATCCCGGCAGATAAAGTGAAAGATGGTTCTGAAGTTTCTGCGAAAGCGACTGACACTGCGGGTAATGCAGGTGAAGAAGGTACAGCGAATGCAGGTAATAATCCTGACACGACTGCACCGGCTAAACCGACTGTTGAAGCGAAAGACAACGGTTCAGTAGAAGTGACTCCTCCGGCAGATGCGGATACCAAGTCTGTAGAAGTGGGCTACACCGATGAAGCGGGTACACCGAAAACTGCTACATTAACCAAAGGTGAAGATGGCAACTGGACTTCAAACAACCCGGATGTTGCGGTAGACCCAGCGACTGGCAAAGCAATCATCCCAGCAGATAAAGTGAAAGATGGCTCTCCGGTGACTGCGAAAGCGACTGACACTGCAGGTAACGCAGGTGAAGAAGGTACAGCGAATGCGGGTAATAATCCTGACACAACTGCGCCTGGTAAACCAACTATTGAAGCGAAAATGAATGGTTTTGTTTATATTAATCCTCCAGCAGATGAAGATACTAAATCAGTTGAAGTGCACTACATTGATGAAGAGGGAAATCCGCAAACTGTAACGATTACTAAAGATGCTGATGAGGGTTGGGTATCATCTAATCCAAATGATGATATCTGGCTCAATTCAGAGACTGGTAAAATAACACTTCTGGCACATCAAGTGAAAGATGGCTCTCTAGTGAAAGCCTCGGCAACAGATAATCAAGGTAACACAGGTGAAGTCGCAACGGAAAATGCGGTTAACGTTCCGGATACTTATGGGCCAAGCATGCCGGAAGTAGTTGCATTACAAGATCGTTCTGCAAGAGTAACAATGCCAAAAGATGCCAATGTTGGAGATTTTGTTGTAATTAAACGAGGTATTTATCAATATGAGTCTTTTTGGACCTTCGGTTCACTTTATCCTGATGATAATGATGAAATTTTAGCTATTTTGACTAAACAACAGGATGGTAGTTGGATTTCAGATAAACCGGAGAATGTGCCAAATGTTGATGCCGGCAATGATAATACTATTGTTCCAGCTAATAAACTTAAAGGATTCGGTACTGTATATGCTCATGCAGAGGATCCTGCAGAGAATTTCTCTGCACCAGGATATACTAATCTTGCTAGCGAAATTGCCTCTCCAACAATAACCGTAAAAACAGATGGTTTTGTAGAAATTACCCCTCCTGCAGTTAAAGACCTTAAATCTATGGCAGTAAGATATTTTGATAAAGCAGGTACTCTGAAAATTACAATGTTAACGAAAGGTGAAGATGGTAATTGGACTTCGGACAATCCAGATATTACGGTAGAGCCAGCGACTGGAAAAGCGATGATTTCATCAGATAAAATAGAAGGGGGCTCGCAAATAGCTGCGAATGCCTTTGATACTTCGGGTATAATCAGTTATCCAGGTCTCAATATAGTAGGTAAAAACCCTGATACTACAGCACCAAGCGCACCGGAAGTCATTCCATCGACTACGGATGGATCAGTCACCGTGAAAGTACCAGATGATGCAAAAGTGGACGATTATGTTTCAATATCGGTAATCCCTAACCGCCCTGGTATATTTTTTAACCCAGAGAATTCTAATTTTTCTATCGGCATAACTTTAATCAAAAAGGCAGATGGCAGCTGGTCTTCAAGCTATTATTCAATAGTACCAGAGATTGAAGCAGGTCAGAACAGCACAACCATTCCACAAGACCAAGTAAAAGATGGTTCTTATGTGATAGCTACGTCGAGAGATCTTGCTGGCAACCAGAGTGTATCAGTAAGGGCTCAAGCGGGTGAAGATACTAAAGTTCCTGATGAATCTGGGGTATCATCTAATACTATAGATAGTAACGGTATGGGCAGTAGCGGTAATGACTATGCAAGCTTTGATCAAATTGCGGGCACCATTAATATGGGCGAGGGTAATGATATTCTTGAAGCGCGTGATACAGGTGAACCGTTCTCCTATGGAGTATACAATGCAAGAGTAGATATGGGTTCAGGCGATGATATTGTAAGAACATCAGGTACTATTCAGCATGACTCTATTTACAAAGGAATATCTATTGATGGTGGTGATGATTTCGATACACTTGAGTTTGTGAACCGAGATGGCGAAGCAATTATGACCAAGATTTTATCGATCTCTAACTTTGAGAAAATTGATATTAAAGGTACGTTAAACAACACAGTTATGATCCACAAAGATGATGTTGAGAGAAACCACAGTGCTAAACCAACGGTTGATGACAGTGGTAAATCTCACAACAACGTGTTAATTGTTGATGGTAATGAAGGTGATAAAGTGGATTTAAGTGAGATTAGTAAAGTTGCAAGCTCACAAGTTAATTATGAAGGCAATACTTATCATGTTTACCACACCGGTTCTAACGAACTCTGGATTGATTCAGATATTGCTGTTGCTTAATTTGTAACATCTATTAGAAAAACGCACCTTCGGGTGCGTTTTTTATCTGCTTTACACATGAAGGTCGTCTGAAAACCTGAGACCTTTGCAAAATTCCTTTTTTCCCAACAGCCGAAATTCAAGCACAGTTTCAGACGGCCTTTTATCTATGCCATGAAATCAACCGCGACGCCAAGTTGTACCGCCGGCATTGTCTTCCAGAATGATTTTGTGTTCGTTCAGAAGGTCGCGGATACGGTCGGATTCCGCCCAGTTTTTGTCCGCGCGCGCCTGTTTGCGGCGGGCGATCAAATCGTCGATTTCCTCGTTGGATAGGCCGTCTGAAACAGTACCGCCTTGCAGGAATTCAATCGGGTCGCGTTGCAGCAGGCCGATGATGCCGCCCAAAGCTTTCAGGCAGCCGGCGAGGTGCGCATCATTGGTTTTGTTCACTTCGCCTGCCAGTTCGAATAACACGGCAACGGCTTCGACTGTACCGAAATCGTCGTTCATGGCGGCGTAGAAACGGCGGGTGTAGTCGTTGGCGTTTTCAGACAAATCAAACTCAGCCGCTGGTGTGTTTTTCAACGTGGTGTACAGGCGTGTCAGCGCGCCTTTGGCGTCGTCCAAATGCGCGTCGGAGTAATTCAGCGGGCTGCGGTAGTGAGCGCGCAGGATGAAGAAGCGCACGACTTCGGGGTCGTATTGTTTCAACACTTCGCGGATGGTGAAAAAGTTGCCCAACGATTTGGACATTTTTTCGCCGTCCACACGGATGAAGCCGTTGTGCAGCCAGTATTTGACGTGGCTGGCGATGCTTTGACCGTGGTGGGTTTGTGCATGGTCATGGCCGCAGGTATGACCGCTGGCACCGACGCTTTGGGCGATTTCGTTTTCATGGTGCGGAAATTGCAAATCCGCGCCGCCACCGTGAATATCGAAAGTATCGCCGAACAGATTTTCGCTCATGGCAGAGCATTCAATATGCCAACCCGGACGGCCGTTGCCCCAAGGGCTTTCCCATGCAGGTTCGCCTGCTTTGGCCGCTTTCCACAACACAAAATCAAGCGGATCGCGTTTGAAACCGTCCACTTCTACACGCTCGCCTGCGCGCAGGTCGTCCAACGATTTGCCCGACAGTTGTCCGTAAGCGGAAAACTCGCGCACGGCGTAGTAAACATCGCCGTTTGCGGCAGGATATGCCTTGCCGTTTTGAATCAGGGTTTCAATCATGGCAATCATTTGCGGAATGTTTTCCGTTGCCTTCGGCTCAATATCCGGACGCAACACGCCCAAAGCATCGGCATCTTCGTGCATAGCCTGAATGAAACGCGCGGTCAGTTCGCCGATGGTTTCGCCGTTTTCAGCCGCACGGGCGATGATTTTGTCGTCGATGTCGGTAATGTTGCGCACATAAGTGAGCGGATAGCCGCACTCGCGCAACCAACGGGCAATCATGTCGAATACAACCATCACGCGAGCATGACCTAAATGGCAGTAGTCGTAAACAGTCATACCGCAAACGTACATACGCACGTTTTTAGGGTCGATGGGGGTAAAGGGTTCTTTTTTGCGGGTAAGGGTGTTGTAGATGGTGGTCATGGAATTTTCAAAATTTGTATAAACAGAGGGAAATTATTTTGGATTTTTTGTGCAGGCAAATTCTTTATTCATAAGCTAAAAAAGAATCAAAAATTAATCCATTTGAAAGTATGGTTTGTTCGATTGGCTTTACCCAATCGACTAAATGTTTGTTTTTCAGATATTGATGTTGATTTATCCATATTTGCAGCTGTGGATAAACCGATGAGTTATCAAAAATAAAACTTTCATCGGCAAACGGTAATGCGGTATGAAGGTTTTGCAGGCTTACATGGTAGCGTTTGAGGATTAACTCAGGATCTATCCAGTGTCCGCCGCTTGCGACGCGCTCCTGCATACGGCGGATATTTAATTCGGGTGTCGCAAGACCGATATAGTTGAGTATGACGTAGAATCCGGCATTGCTGGCCGTTTGAATGCGGGTAAGGGCGGATTTGCCGGATAAGGTCGATTCCATGGAAAAAGAAATTCGATTATCCAATGCTTGACGGAATAAGCGCAATGCAGTTTTTCCCGCTTCCATATCGGCTAAACGAGGCATTTCAGGGTTAATTTCTGCTGCGATATGGTCAGAATCAATCACTAACGAGACACGATCTTGATTGAATTGGCGCAGGGTAGATTTGCCCGAACCGTTAGCACCACAGTAAAAAATCGCTTTAGGCCGGTTGTTTGACATGGCCTACTGTTCTTTGATTACCGGAAGGATGGTATTCGATAAGGTTGCCTTCATTATCGACTACCGTGATTACGGCGTATTTTCGTTTTTCTGCCAGCCATGCCTGATACAAAATTTTAAGCAAAGCTTGCTTTTTCGCCAATTCGATACGTTGTTTATCAGAAATCATGGTCTTCCTTGCTTCTTGTTCCTGTATTCAGACGGCCCTATATTACATTAAACAGGTCGTCTGAAAACTTTTTATTTCCTTACTCTGGCTTAAACACGCCAGTATCCGTTTTAGGCTGCTGCTCAGCAATTCCGGCTTTTGCCGCTGCCTGCTCCGCTTCTGCTTTTTCGGCTTCGATGCGTTTTTTCTCGGTTAGGTATTGGTTGATTTGGTGTACCAATTCCTGAGTGCCTTGGTGGGTCAGGGCGCTGATTTGGAAGAGGCGCGGGGTCTCCATATCGAATTGGAAGCGGTCGTCTGGTTTCGGATAGTCCCAGCCGATGGCTTCGAGGAAGGCGGCGCTACGCGCTTGGGCTTCTTCTTCGTCGAGCATGTCGAGTTTGTTCAGCACCAGCCAGCGCGGTTTGTCGTAGAGTTCTTCGTCGTATTTGCGCAATTCATTGATGATGGCGAGGGCTTCTTCTGCTGGGTTGACGGCTTCGTCGAAGGGCGCCAAATCGACGACGTGCAGCAGCAGGCCGGTGCGCGATAAGTGTTTGAGGAAGCGGTGGCCGAGGCCTGCGCCTTCTGCTGCGCCTTCAATCAGACCGGGGATGTCGGCCATGACGAAGCTGTGGTTTTCGTCGATGCGCACGACGCCCAAGTTTGGATGCAGGGTGGTGAAGGGGTAGTTGGCGATTTTGGGGCGTGCGGCGGATACGGCGGTAATCAGGGTGGATTTGCCGGCGTTGGGCATACCTAATAAGCCGACATCGGCGAGGACTTTAAGCTCGAGTTGCAGGGAGCGGGTTTCGCCTTCTTCGCCGGGTGTGGATTGTTTGGGCGCGCGGTTAACGGAGGATTTGAAGTGGATGTTGCCCAAGCCGCCTTTGCCGCCTTTGGCGAGGCAGACGCGTTGGCCGTGATAAGTGAGGTCGGCAACGATTTCGTCGGTGTCGAGGTCGCGGATAAGGGTGCCGACGGGCATTTTGAGGACGATGTCGTCCGCACCTGCGCCGTAGCGGTCGGAGCCGTGGCCTTTTTCGCCGTTTTTGGCTTGGTAGCGTTTGACGAAGCGGTATTCGACGAGGGTGTTGGTGTTTTCGTCGGCTTCCGCCCAAACGCTGCCGCCTTTGCCACCGTCGCCGCCGTCAGGGCCGCCGCGGGGTACGAATTTTTCGCGGCGGAAACTGGTTGCGCCATTACCGCCTTTGCCTGCGGCGACTTCGATTTTTGCTTCGTCGATAAATTTCATGATGTTCTCTTATGGGTATTCGGTTGTTTCAGACGGCCTTTGTTAATAGAGGAGCTTGGTGTCTGAACGGATAAAATGTTGCTTATTATAAAGGATATTTCGGTTTTAGGCCGTCTGAAATATGGTTTCAGACGGCCTTGGATTTATTGGGCTAGGGCTTGGTCGATTTCTTGATAGAGTTGGGAGAAATTGGGTTCGCCAACGTAGGTTTTAAGGATGTTGCCGTTTTTATCGATCAGGACGGAAGTCGGGTAAACCTGTGTGCCAAAGGCTTTTGCGGCAGTTTTGTCGGCATCGTACATGACGGTGAAGGGAAGGCCGTAGTCTTTGACATACTGATGGACGCTTTCGATGGGGTCGATGGGTTGGGCAATGCCGAGGACTTGGAAATTTTTGCCTTGATAATCTTGGGCGGTTTTGATGATTTTAGGCATTTCGCTCACGCAACCGGGGCAGGAGGGAAACCAGAAGTTAATGAGGGTAACTTTGTCTTTCAAATCGGCGTTGGTAATGGTTTTGCCTTGCAAGTTGGACAGGACGAAATCAGGGGCGGCTTTGTTGCTGGGGATAAGGACGAAGGTAAGAAGCGCGCCAATCGTGGCAACGACAAGGAGTGTGAGTATTTTTTTCATGATTCGAGGTTTTGAATGGCGTGTGCTAAGGTTTGGGGAACGCTGATGCTACGACCGCTTTCGCTGCTGACGGGCATAAGGGTAACTTCGGCTTCGATGGCGGCTTTGCCGTTGGGCAGGGTCGCGGTTTGGCTAAGGATGATGTGGCGTGTGCCGATGTCTTTCAGACGGCCTGTAAAGGTCAAAACATCGCCTTCAAGCGACGGGCGGCGATAGCGGATATCAACGCGTGCAACAACGAGCATGATGCCTTTGAGTTGGGACAGAAGGTCATGCTCTTGAAAAAACGTCCAGCGCGCTTCTTCGAGAAATTCGAGATAGCGCGCATTGTTGACGTGGCCGTAGCCGTCGAGGTGGTAGTTGCGGACGGTCAGTTTCATCAGTTGAGATTGATGGGTTGGAACTCTTCGCGTGCGATTGGTTCGTGTTCGAGGTCGGTAATTACGGTGGAGAGTTGGATGTCGAACCATTCGTTGAAAATGTCGGCGTCCAAATCCGGCCATTCGCTTTCGTCTTCGCACCAGTCGGCCAATTCGGCAGCAAAAATGTCTTCAAAACGCGCTTCGATCTCATCCCATACTTCGTCGGCGGTTTCGCACGGGCGAACGAGGTAGGAATTGGCATCGGCTTGGATATCTTCAAGCGTCAGGCCGTCCAAGTGATTGCCGGGCAGGGATTTCAGCCAGTTCCAAAAAGGATCGAGGGGGATAAGCAGGAAGACGCTGCGGTTGACTTCGTACATGGTGTTTTCCTTGGTTTCTGTATAGTTGAATGATATAGCAAAGGTGGTGGACTGGCTATCTTTTGGGGGATAAAGGCCGTCTGAATTTCAGACGGCCTTTATTTTTGGGAATAATCAGGGATTTTCTGATGGTGTTTGATACAGGGTTTGGGGATTGGCTGTATCGGGGATTTCTGCCGGAGCGGATTGGGGGGGTGCTACCGGTTCGGAAGTGGCATTGCTGTCAACCAGGTCGTCGATGTCGATGTTGTCGTCTTCGCTTTGAGGGAGCGTGCCGCCGGTTTGTTGGGTGCGGACTTTCATGTAAAGGTCGCGTGTGTAGCTGTATTTGTCGATGGCTGCACCTTCGAGGCTGTCGGTCAGGTCGAGCAGTTCTTCACGGGTGTTGATGGCTTGCAGGCCGATTGTGCCCCAGCGTCCTGCTCTGGTGTGGAAGACGGCATTTTTAACCGGATAGACGGTGGTGACGGCGTTGCCGACGGTATCGCGTACGGTAGACGGGCCGAGTAGGGGGACAACGAAGTAGTTGCTGTTTTTCCAGCCCCATGAGGCGAAGGTATCGCCGAGGGTGTTTTTATTGCTGGGCACACCGCCTGCACCGGCTACGTCGATTAAACCGCCAAGGCCGAAGGTGGTGTTGATGCCGACGCGGACGAGGTCTTCGCTGGCGCGTTTGACGTCAAGGCGCAGTACATTGCTGCCGAAGCTGACGACATCGCGCAGGTTGTTGAAGAAGTTGATCACGCCGGTACGCACCGGTTTGGGCGTTATTTTGCGATAACCGCGTGCGACAGGGGAAAGGACGTATTTGTCTGCTTTGTCGTTGAACTTGGAAACGGTACGGTTGTAGCCTTCGTAAGGGTCGGCTGGATTGCGTTCGGCAAGTGCGGGAGCGGAGGCTATGCTGATGAGGAGGCAGAGTGAAGCGGTGGTTTTTTTCATGATTGCAACCAGTCTTTGATTTCGTAAAGTTCGGCCAGTGCGCGGACGGAATCGGGAATGTTTTGAATGGTCGGTTTTTTGTCTGTCCGGCGCAGAGCGTTGAGCAGCAGGGAAACGCAGGCTGAATCTGCTTTGCCTACTTGGCTGAAGTCTATACTGTCTGTTTCTTTCAGACGGCATTGTTGTTCGTAGCGCGCAAAGGCGGAGGCAGTCAGGGTTTTGACGGTAACGTCGCCGCTGATGTAGAGCGTGCCGTTGCGGATTTCTGTTTGCATGGTGTCTTTATGATGTAAGGCACCATGCCGTCTGAACATCAGGCGGCATGGTGCGGGGGTGGATTATTTACCGCCGTTTTTGGCTTTCAAGTCGGCAATCAGACCATCAATACCTTTGGCTTTGATGGTTTCGCCGAATTGGTTGCGGTATACGGTAACCAAGCTTGCGCCTTCGACTGCGACATTGTATGCGCGGTATCTGCTGCCACTTTGGTAGGTGGTGAAGTCCATGTTGACCGGTTTTTGGCCGGAAACGTTGATTTCGGCGCGGACAACGATTTCTTTACCGCCTTTGTTTACGACCGGGTTGTCTTTGATGTTGACCTTGGCGTTTTTGAATTTCAGCATGGTGCCGGAGTAGGTGCGGATCAGCAGGGTTTGGAACTCTTTGGTCAACGCTTGTTTTTGTGCGTCAGTCGCAGTGCGCCATGGGTTGCCGACGGCCAAAGCGGTCATGCGTTGGAAGTCGAAGTAAGGGATGGCGTAAGCTTCGGCTTTTTGGCGTGCAGTGTTGGCGTCGCCGCTGTTGAGGATTTTCAGCACTTGAACGGAGTTTTCACGGACTTGGTTGACTGCGTCGGCAGGAGAGGCAAAGGCCATGCTGATGCTCAATACGCCGATGCTCAATGCGCTGATGAAGGAAGTTTTTTTCATGGGAGTGTCCTGAATATTGGGTTGATATGTGTTTATTGTTCGTTTTGACCGGCAGATTCACTGTCTGCGTTTTTTTCGGCAAAGCTGGTCATGAATTTGCCGATAAGGTTTTCCAAAACCATGGCGGAGCTGGTGACGGTAATGGTGTCGCCTGCCGCCAAAGAATCAGTATCGCCGCCTTGTTGCAGGCCGATGTATTGTTCGCCCAACAAGCCTGAAGTCAGGATTTGTGCGGAAACGTCGCTGCTGAACTGATATTGGCTGTCCAGATTGAGGGCGACTTTTGCCTGATAGGATTTAGGGTCGAGCTGAATGGAGGCAACACGTCCCACCAGTACGCCTGCGGATTTGACCGGAGCGTTGGTTTTTAAGCCGCCGATGTCGCTGAAATCGGCATAGACGGTGTAGGTTTGAGAGGATTTGCCGAACGATTGTCCGCCGGCGGCGCGGAAGGCGAGAAAGCCGATAGCGGCTGCGCCCAGTAAGACAAACAGTCCTACCCAAAATTCCAAAGCATTTTTTTTCATGTGCTATTGTCCTTGTTTCATTCTTTTTAAGTGCCGTTTCAGACGGCCTTTAGTCGGTAAACATCCACGCAGTCAACATGAAGTCGACAGCGAGGATGGTCAGGGCGGAAGACACTACCGTGCGTGTACTGGCGCGCAAAATACCTTCGGAGGTCGGTACGCAGTGGAAACCCTGATGTACGGCGATCAGCGTAACGGCTACGCCGAAAGCGGCGGATTTGATTAAGCCGTTGAGTACGTCGTAATAGAAGGTAATGTTGTTTTGCATTTGCGACCAGAAAATACCGCCGTCCAAACCCAGCCATTCAACGCCGACCAAATACGCGCCGTAAATGCCGGCAACGTTGAAAATCGACGCCAGCAAAGGCATGGAAAACACGCCCGCCCAAAAGCGCGGCGCAACCACGCGTGCCACGGGGTCGACCGCCATCACGTTCATTGCTTCAAGCTGCTCGGTGGTTTTCATCAAACCGATTTCGCTGGTCATGGCACCGCCCGCGCTGCTGGCAAACAGAATAGCCGCCAATACGGGACCCAATTCGCGCAACAGGGATGCGGCAACCATATAGCCCAAAATATCGGCGGATTTGAATTTTGCCAGCTGCGTATAGCCTTGCAAGCCCAATACCATGCCGACAAACAGGCCGGAGACGGCAACAATCAGGACAGACAACACGCCTGCAAAGTAAACTTGGCGGATGCTCAGGCGCGGGCGGGTAAACGCCGTACCTGATTTGGCCAGGATCTGCAGGAAAAACAGCGTAATGCTGCCCAGCGATTGGATGAAGCCGAGGGTTTTTGCCCCGACGGAACGGATAAAATTCATAGGTTTCAGTTGATTGGTTAAATGGTTTTCAGACGGCCTTGTTTAAGCTTCAGGCCGTCTGAATATCAGCCCAGCAAGTCTTGTTTTAAAGTCGTTTGCGCCGGATAGCGGTAGGCGACAGGACCGTCTGCCAAACCGCCGACAAACTGGCGTACCCAAGGCGAGTCGAGTTCGCGCATTTCTTCGGGCGAACCGGAGAACATGATTTCGCCGTGTGCCAAGAAAATGACTTGATCGACAATTTCCAGTGACTTTTCAATATCATGCGTTACCATGACGCTGGTTGAGCGCAGGGCTTTGTTGGCACGGCTGATGAGGTGGGCGATAACGCCCAGCGAAATCGGGTCGAGGCCGGTGAAAGGCTCGTCATACAACATGATTTCAGGGTCGAGCGCAATCGTACGCGCGAGGGCGACGCGGCGCGACATACCGCCGGAAAGCTCCGAAGGCATCAGGTTTTCAACACCGCGCAAACCGACTGCATTCAGTTTCAGCACCACCAAATCGCGGATGACCGCTTCAGGCAAATCCGTCAGCTCGCGCATGGGGAAGGCAATGTTGTCGAAGACGGATAAGTCGGTGAACAATGCGCCGTGTTGGAACAAAACGCCCATGCGGCGACGGTGTTCATACAGCTCCTGCGCCGAAAATGCGGCCAAATCGCGCCCTTCAATCAACACTTTGCCCGATTGCGGGTGAATTTGCCCCGTAATCAGGCGCATCAGCGTGGTTTTACCGCTGCCCGAACCACCCATTACGGCGGCGAAATTGCCTTGTGGAATGCTGAAGTTGATGTTGTTCAGAATAGGACGGTCGCCATATGCGAAGGCAACGTTTTTCATTTCGATGAAGGGTGTGGAACTCATGCAGGAGAGGGGTGTCAAAAAATGTATTTTAATTACGGGTATTGTAAAGGGTATTGGATATTCGGGCAATTTTCAGACGGCCTGCGCTTAAGAATAATGGGTAAAAACGTGTGAAAGAATGCAGAAGCGTTGGTGCTACGGTCGTTTTGTCGCGTGTTGTGTCAAACATACAGACGGCTGTGTAGGTATATTTTGTATAGAAATACAAAAAAACAACTGAATCAAATCCAATAAAAATATTTTTATCATCAAATATCAATACTTTTTTTTGGGGGTGCTTATACAGGACACGGCTAATCCAATATCTATTGAATTCTTTGTGAAAAGAAAGAATAAAACATCGATAAATCTCCTTTTCTCTCTTATAGAGTTATAAGGATATTTCTTTAATCTCATTATTTTGCTCTGTGCCTAAAGCGTCCTGTTGGTCCATACATTTCCCCCGTTATGAGTCTGTTTTCATCCATATAGTTTCAAATTTAGTGGGATACGGACTTAGCTAATGGGTTTAAATCAACGAAGTAGAAGGAACTCCTCCATTTTTAGAAACAAATATAGGCCAATTTCCAATAATAGATTTGTCTATATCCATTGTCTCTAAATATTCTTTTGACTGATATGGGAAAAACCACCCATCATCATTTTCTCGTACATGAGATTCAACTATTAACAATGAAATTCCCATTTCTTGCTCTACTTGACTTAAAAAAGATACTGCGATTTTCTTTGCTTCTTGATAAGTAATTATCATGGAAATACTCCAAATTGAAAATGTTTGAAGATAGTAAAATTGACTTCGCCTCCTTTTTGTATTTGCCCATCAATATACCTTTTGGGATAATTGCGCTTTATGGCCTACTGGATCGGTAGCGTTAAACAAAGGCCGTCTGAAACGATTTTTCTGTTTTTAGATAGCCTCTAAGCTCAAACCTTGAGAACCGCATGCGTGCGTTTCATACACATCCTACTTGTTGAGTTTAGGTTTCATATGGGCTACGGCTTGCGGATGTCAGACAATTTTTTTTTAATTTAGTTGGGTTTTCAACTCAACCTACACACTTAATCTGAAAGTTCATATAGCATATCCAAAAAGGCATCAAAACTATCTGCAATATGGCTAGTTACCATTTTCGTATCTCCATTCTCATCTTCATAAAAATCATCATGATACATCAGAATTATACATGGATTTTCATTGCATTTTCTGTAATCAAAACAGATATAATCGCCATTAGCTGAAATCCCAAAAGCAATCACTTTTTTTGCATACCCATATTCATCATCAATACATGAATAGCTATAAATATCTTCATAGCCTAAATTTTGCTTATACCCTAAAAATGAAATGTCCCTTTCATCATTTTCACCGTATTGATTGATAAAATTGAAAATATTTTCTTTAGGGTATAAATGATCATGTTTGCTAAGAAATGATACATATGAAACAGGAAAAACGACCCCTACATCTTCAGCAAATTGTTGAATTGTTCTTATTGGAACCAATCCCTCATCTGATAATATTGATAGTTTTCTCATTTTTACTGACCTTTCTTTAACGATTTTTGACCAGTATGCCTAACAGCTTTATGAATACTATTAGGAATTAACTGCATATTATAAAGAGGCGGGCAAATATGCCCGCCTTGTTTTTAATATTTCTGCAAACCTTCTACCTTGATTTCTTTGGCATTGGCATGGATGAAGGCTTGAGTCGCTTTCATCGTGGCCTGAATGCGCGGATCGTTCCAGTGCACGATTTGGTTGTTTTCATCGCGCTTGTCCGACCAGATAATCACGCCGTCAGTATATTTTTTGCTGATTTCGAGCATTTTGCGCCAGCGGACGGGGTCGATGAATTGTTTGAAATAAAGGCTGTTGGTGGCCGAATAATATTGCGGCCAGATGTAGCCGATGATTTTTTTGTTGGGAAAGCGTTGGTGGATATCATCAACGGCGGTTTTCACGTCTTTTTCCCATTGCACCAAATCGGGGGAAGTGATGTAGAACACAGGATTGGCATAGTCGCTGATGGCGGCGGTGGGCGCACGGCGTTTGCTGACTTGCCGCCATTTGGCCAAGATGGCTTCGTTGTCAACGTTGGGGCGGTAGTGGCGGATGCCGTGCAGGTGTTCGGAGGGCATGCCGTAGTTGCTGATGAAGGCGCGCGGGTTTTCTTCTCTGAAGATTTGGTACATCCGCGCAAAGTCGGTTCTCAATTCGTCGGGTGTCAGCAGTTGGCCGTCTTTTTCGGCAAACCAGCTTTCGATGTCGGTGGAAATGGTGCGGTAGCCTTCGCGGCGCGATTGTTTGGCCAATTCGCGGATACGCGCCTCATTGAGTACGCCGTGTTTGCGTTTGCCCGTCGAATCGGGTTTGACCAGCTCGCTTTCGTAAACCAAGAACACTTTGGAGAGTTTGTCAGCGGTCAGGTCGGGTTTGCCGACGTAGTCCATGCGGTCGTAGATGATGAAATCTTTGGCATGGGCGGAGAGGGCGGTCAATAAGAGGGCGAGGGGCAAAAGGCGGTTGGGTTTCATATTTTTTGTGGCTGAAAGGAAAAAAAGCCATTGTACGGGAAGCGGTGTTAAAGTGAGTCAAAGGCCGTCTGAAAGGATAAAAGTTCTTTCAGACGGCCTTTGTTGAACGGGGAATGTTCAGTTTTGAGGCTGGTGTGATTTATTGCGTTGCAGTTTTTTCCAACAATAGGAAAGTCTCGGCTTTGTTGCGCGGTCTTGCGCCTTGCCACAAGGTTTGCCAACCCGAAGGTGCGCCGACATTGGCGGCTTGGCGGATGAGGCGGTAGCGGCAGGACGGGTTGTCGGTTGTGGTTTTAATATGGCTGTATTGTGTCCACGCGATGCGTGTGCGCTGGTCTTGGCCGTCGATGCTGATACATTCGAGGCCGTCTGAAAGTTGCTGTTTCAATTCGGAAGAAAGCGCGGCTTCCATTTGGTGTACGACCGGTGCATGGCTTTTGGCGGCGTTGAGCCACGGTAAAAACAGGGTCATCAGCAAGGCCCAGGCCAAGGTAACGCCGGCCGCCCAGTTGGTCACGGCTTGGCGGCCGCGGATGTTTTTACGCGTAATCGCCCAGAGCCATAATGGGGTAAACAGTAGGGCGACGGTCATCGGAATCGGGTCGATGTCGGGGATGTAATATGGGCTGAAATAGGCGGCGCGTTCGGCCAGTTTGGCAGGCCAGCCGTAGTTCATGGCGAAGAAGCCCAGCCACAGGAAGACGGCAATCAAACCGAATGCCATGATGCCGAACCAGTTGATAAATGCCGCTGCGCCACGGCGCAGGCCGTCCAGTTGTGCCGCACCGAGCAGGGCGAGCGGCGGCAACAGCCAAACGAGGTTGTCTTGCAGGCGTTGCGGATTGATGGCGAGCAGGGCTGTCATGATAACCAGCCACGACAGGCTCAGAATGCCCCAGTTTTTATCGTGGATACGCGTGCGGCTGAGCGTCCATGCCGCTAGCGGCCAGGCAGGCAAGGCAAACCACAGCAGGTTTTTCAGATAATAGGGCAGGTTGAAGGCCGTCTGAATCTGATGGAAGCCGCCGAATACGCCTAAGGAATAATGGTTGAACCAAACCTCAAACCATTCGGGATTGGTTTTGGATAAAACCAGCGGATATAGAATCAGCAGGGGCAGGGAAACGACGATGGCGCCAATCAGGGTCAGCAGATAGCGTTTGCTTTGCCAAGTAGAATGGAACGACAGGGCAAGTGCCAAAAACATCATGGCCGCGGTCAGCAGGTAGCCTGAGGAGAGGGAGAGTAAAACCCAGCCGCCGCACAACAGCAAAATGGCAATAATGACGCGGCGGCGTGCCAGTGAAAAGCCGCACAGAATCAATCCAAATGCGGCAAAAGCGGCCGACATGGGATTGAGGAAGTGGGCGATGGGCAGCAAACCGATGCTGCCGATAAGGATCAAGACAACGCTGCGGCCGTGATGTCTGCCGAGAAAGTTGAAACCGGCAAATCCGCAGGCGGTCAGTCCGATAGCGGTAAATACCACGCCGGCAAAACGCGCGGCATCATAGGCATCGGCCGCCCAAGGCGAAAACAGGGTTTGGAATGCGGTTGCCATCCACAAAAAAGCAGGGGAGATGGTGAAGTCGGGTTGGCCGAAGATTTGTGCAACCAACAGGCTGCCGCCGTTTTTCATGGATTCGGAGGCGGTAAAGAGGGAGGGTTCGGCAGGGTTCCACAAGTCATGCGAGAACACGCCCGGCCACAGCCAGGCAAAGGCCATCAGCAGCAGAAGCCATGGTTTTTCATGGGTTTTTTTGGGGCGGCGTGGATCGGGCGGTGTGTAAGTCAGCATGGAAGGTCAAAAAACGGTTGGTTTGAATAGCAATGGTACAGGGTTTGACGGGTTTGCGCGATATGCCGGACCGGAGAGCTTTGTAAAATAATGCTTACGGCTCGTTTTTATCGGGTGTTTGGAATGATATGGCATTCGGTTGACGACAAAAAGCTCAGGCCGTCTGAAAGAAATGTTTCAGACGGCCTGAATGCAAAAAAGACTGCACGAAGCAGTCTTTTTGACAAAGCGGCAATTAGCGTTTGAACAGGTTGCCGAATTTGTTGTTGAATTTGTCCACACGACCGGTAGTGTCGACGATTTTTTGAGTACCGGTGTAGAAAGGGTGGCACAGAGAGCAAACCTCAACGTTGAAGCTGTCTTTTTCCATTGCGGATTTGGTTACGAATTTGTTGCCGCAAGAGCAGGTAACGTTGATTTCGTGGTAGTTCGGGTGAATACCTTGTTTCATTTGATTTCCTTTCGATTAAGCGGGCACAGGGGTTTTGCCTGTACTTCAGTTAAGCGTGGGATTTTCGCTATTTTTGGCTGTTTCGTCAAGAGGATATTTTGTATGCAGGGTAGTTTCGCAACAGAAGAGAACAGTTTAGAATAGAATATCGAACCAAATATTATGCGATCAGATTGTAATCTAACTGAAAAGAGGATGTAAAACCTCCTCTAGATGTGAAACTTTAAGAAGAATAATAGTCTGAATAATATTTACGCTTGTACGAACAGGAGACGGAATCAATGTGGAAAAAGATATTGACGTGCATTTTGCGTGTTTGGGGAGGAATGTTGCCTCCGTCTTATTGCAAACCATTCGGCAGAATTGCGCAAAAATTCCGTGCCGCTTTGGCTGCGTGTATTTCTCCAAACATCGGTAAAAACGTCAATATTGAAAAAGGCGGATACGTCTTTCCGGATACGGTAGTCGGCGACAATTCGGGTATCGGCGTAAATTGCGAAATCTGCCGCGGTTTGACCCTCGGCAAGAACGTGATGATGGGGCCGGAATGCCTGTTTTATTCGACCAACCACAAATTCAACCCTGAAACCCGCCACTTCGAAGGTTATACAGATATCAGCCCGATTGTGATTGAAGATGATGTTTGGATTGGCCGGCGTGCGATTATCATGGGCGGCGTTACCATCGGCAAGGGAGCGGTAATCGGCGCAGGTTCGGTGGTTACCAAAGATGTGCCGCCTTATTGTGTGGCTGCAGGCAATCCTGCGATTGTTCGGAAAAAACTGCTGGATGAGCAAGAGCTTGCAGCCGAATAACGTGAACAAAATAGCAAAATAAAAGGCCGTCTGAATTTCAGACGGCCTTTTTTAATACTGATTAAGCGGCAATTTTTTCGCATTCTTTAATGCAAGCCAAGCAAGATTCGTAGCAGGCTTTGCATTCAGCGTGGTGGCCGGCGTGTTCTTTGCAGGCGGCAGCACATTGTTTGCAGGCTTCGATGCACACTTTTGCCAAAGACGGGGTCAGGCGTGAATTTTGGGCGGCGAGGTTTTGCAAGGTGCCGCACAGAGCCAGCATTTGATTGACGCCGGCTGCGCAGTCTTTCATGGAGGTATCGCCTGCGCTCAACAGGGCAATGCAGTGCGCCAAGCAGATTTGACCGGCTTCAACGCAATGTGCGGCCGCTTTGCGCGCAGCTTCGTAGGCGCGCGGTGCAGAATGCGCGTGACCAGCATGGTGTGCATGGCCTGCATGGTCGTGAGCACGGGCAAAAGAAGCGGCGGCGGTGAGGGAAACAGCAGCAGCGCTGCCGATAAATTGACGACGGTTCATAAGATAGAGTCCTTTTTGCTTTGTAGAAATATCGGACGAATTATTTCATCCATTATTAAAAGGTTATCATGTTATTCGTTTTTAAACAACAGGCCGTCTGAAGGTATCGAGAACACGTTCAGACGGCCTGTCGTCGGATATGATATTTGTTTAAATGAATTACAAATCGGATGTTTGGAATGCGGCCAAGTGACTTTTGCCGAGAAAATAGTCGGTTTATTCCGCCAACAATTCTTCCGGTTTGACTTTCTCTCCATACACGGGCAAGAGGGTTTTTTCATAGGCGGCTTTCAGACGGCCGTCTTTTTTCATGGCGGCGATTTCGCCGTTGACCCAGTTCAGGAGGTCGGTGTTGCCTTTTTGAACAGCCGGGGCGATGAATTCGGCAGGGCCGAGGTTGCCGATGGCGACTTCAAAATTCGGGTTTTCTTTTGCCCATGCCCACAGCAGGGCGTTGTCGTGGGCGAGTGCTACGCCGCGGCCGTCTTTCAGTGCGTCGAAGGTTTCGGTATTTTGGTCGAATTTCAGCAGTTTGACTTCAGGATGGCTTTTGGTGAAGAAGGCGTCGGCGGTGGTGCCTTTGTTGACCAGAAGGGTTTGGTCTTTCAATTGTGCAACGTCGGTAATCGGTTTGTCTTTGGGGGAAACTACGCCCAAGGCCACTTTCATGTAAGGATCGGCGAAATCGACGGCTTCGGCGCGTTCGGGTGTTTTGGTGAAGTTGGCGAGGATGAGGTCGACTTTGCCGGAACGGACGTATTCGACGCGGTTTGCGGCCTCGGTCAGAACGAATTCGACTTTGTCGGGGCTGCCGAGCAGGTCTTTGGCCAGGTCTTTGGCGATTTCAACGTCAAAGCCTTGGTTTTTGCCGTTGGCGTCAACATAGCCGAACGGAGGCTTGTCGCCGAATACACCGATACGGATGACGCCTTTTTCTTTGATGGAGGCAACGGTTGCCGCGCCGCTGCTTTGTGAAGATTGGGCATCGCCGGAGCTGCCTCCGCAAGCAGTCAAGCCGACGGCGATGGCGGCGGAGGCGAGGAGGGCTTTGAATTTGGCATTCAATTGCATGAGTGTTTCCTTTTCAAATGTTTGGTTGAAAGTGGGGGCCGTCTGAAAAAGGGTTGGACGGCCTGAAAATAAAATCAGTAGTCCATGCCTGCCAAGAATTGGCGGGCGCGTTCGCTTTTGGGGGCGGAGAAGAAGGTTTCTGGGTCGGTCGATTCGACGATGCCGCCTTTGTCCATGAAGACGATGCGGTCGGCAACTTTGCGGGCAAACCCCATTTCATGGGTTACGATGAGCATGCTCATGCCTTCATGGGCGAGTTCTAAAACCACTTCCAAGACTTCGCGCACCATTTCGGGGTCGAGTGCGGCGGTGATTTCGTCCAGCAGGATGACTTCCGGATTCAGGCACAGGGCGCGGACAATGGCGATGCGTTGTTTTTGGCCGCCGGAGAGTTCGCGCGGATAGGCGTTTTTGCGGTCGAGCAGGCCGACGCGTTCCAACAGTTTGTCGGCTTGTGCCTCTGCTTCGGCACGGTTGCGGTTTTGTACTTTCACCGGGCCTAAGAGGATGTTTTCGATGACGGTCATGTGGGCAAACAGTTCATAGCTTTGAAAGACCATGCCGACTTTTTGCCGGGCGGTTTGCCAGGAAACGTCTTTGCCGAATTCACCGATACCGTCCATCACGATGCTGCCGCCTTGGTGCGGCTCCAAACCGTTGACGCAGCGCAGGAGGGTGGATTTGCCGCAGCCGGACGGGCCCAGCAGTACGATGACTTCGCCTTTTTCCAAGTCCAAGTCTAAGGATTGAATGGCGGTTACGTTGCCGTATTGTTTGTGCAGGTTGCGGATGCTCAGTAAAGCCATGTCAGTGTTCCCATTTTTGTTCAAGTTTTGCCGCCAGCAGCGACAGCGGCCAGCAACAGAAGAAATACAGCATAAAAATCAGGCCGTAAACCCAAAATGAAGCATTGGGTTGCGTCAGCAGCGAGTTTTCGATGATTTGCTGGCCGACTTTGACGACTTCGATGACGCCGATAAGGGAGGCGAGCGAGCTGGTTTTGATCATGCGCGTAAACAGATTGACGGCGCCGGGCAATACGCGGCGGATGCTTTGCGGCAGCTCGATGTAGCGGAATACCTGCCCGCGGCTTAAGCCGAGTGCCAGGCCTGATTCGACCTGGTGTTTTTCAATCGATTCCAATGCTCCGCGGACCAAATCGCCCATTTCGGCGATGCCCCACATGGTAAATACCCAGACGCAGACCCAAAATCCGTCGATGTGGATGCCTGTCCAGACGGATAAGCCGAAATACAGGCCGAACAGCCACACCAAAATCGGTACGATTCGGATGGTTTCGAGATAAAACCGTCCGATAAAGCGGATGAGCCGGTTGCGCGAACGCAAAACCAAGCCGAACAGCGTACCCAATACGCAGGAGGCGGCAACGGAGGCCAGGGAAATCTGCGCCGTCAGCAACAGGCCTTCGCCCAAGCGTGCAGCATTTTGTCCTTCAAACAGCCAGTCAAACACCATATTTTGCACTCCGTACGCGGTTTTCTGCCCAGCGCGCTAGAAGCGAAACGGGAAGAAGGATGATCAGGTAGCTGGCAAACAGCAGGAACAAGGCTTCGTTGGTTTTATAGTCCATGCCGATGATGTCTTTGGTAACGAACAACAATTCTGCAATGCCGACCGCGCTGACGATAGATGTTTCTTTCATCAAAAACAATACGTTTGCGCCGATGGCGGGAACGGCGACCGCCCATGCCTGAGGCAATTCGACATAGCGGAACACTTGAAAGCAGCTCAAACCGATGGCCTTGCCCGCTTCGATCTGCCCTTTGGGGACGGCCAAAATACCGGCGCGGATGGCTTCCGCCATATAGCTTGCGCCCAAGAAAACCAGTGCGATCACGCCGCAGGTGAAACCGTCCCATTTAATGCCCATTTTCGGCAGGCCGTAATACAGGAAAAACAATTGGATCAACAGGGGCGTATTGCGCGACAGCTCGATATAGGTGCGTGCCAATGCGTAGAAGGGGCGGATGCGGTATGCCGTAACCACGGCAACGGGAAGGCCGAACAGCAACGACAAAACGACGCCATATACCGACAATTCCAGCGTCAGCTTTGCCGCATCGACAAATTTAGGGATGGCATCGATCAGATAAGACCAGTTCATCAGAGTCAGACAATCAGCATGATAAAGGCAGTATTTTAACGGGTTTGTAAGAGAGTGTTAAATAATGGATAGGAATATCGATTGTGGATAAAACACAAAAAATGGAATAAGGCAAAGGCCGTCTGAAACGTTTCAGACGGCCTTAAAATGTCAAAGTTTCCGCGTCAGGCGGTAGCCGCTTTCCGTTCATGAATCAGTAAATTCAACAGGGCGGCCGCGCCTGCCAAGACTGCGTCGGCGTACCACATCCAGCCGTAATCGTTGAAGCGCGTGATGACGATGCCGCCGATGTATGAACCCAAAAAGCCGCCGATTTGGTGGCTCAACATGGTCAACCCGAAGAGGGTGGCCAAGTAGCGCGTACCGAAAAGTTTGCCGGTAATGGCGGCGGTGGGGGCGACGGTTGCCAACCAAGTGAAACCGAGTCCGGCAGCGAAAAGATAGAAGTTTAAATCGGTTTTAGGTGCGGCCAGATAAATCAATATCATGGCGACACGCGAAGCATATAAACCGAAGAGGACGTATTTACCCAAAAATCTGCCGGTACACCAGCCTGAAAAAATACAGCCGGCGATGTTTGCCAAACCAATAATTGCAATGGAGGTCGAAGCGACCGTAGCGGGGAGGCCGCAAAGTGAAATTTCGGTCGGTAGGTGGGTAACCAAAAAGGCAATGTGAAAACCGCAGGTAAAGAAACCCAAATGCAGTAAGATATAGCTGTGGTTGGCGAAAGCCTTGCAGACGGCCTGCTTCAGTGTTTGGCCGCCGTCGTCTGTGTGGACGGTATGAGAAGCATGTTTGCCGCCGGCCAGCCACCAAGAAATCGGCAAAATCAAGATGGCAATGACTGCCCAAACATAAAATGTCCCTGTCCAGCCGATGTGGGGCAGGGCAATCAAACCTTGAACCAGCGGCGCGAACAAAAATTGCCCTGCGGACCCGCCTGCATTGACCAAGCCGGAAGCCAAGCCGCGCCGATGAGGCGGCGTTTTGGCGGCGACTTGTCCCATAATGATGGAAAATCCGCCCGAACCCGTACCAAATGCCAACAATAAACCGATACCCAGCATCAGTCCCCAATAAGTCGGCATTTGCGGAACAATCAGACAGGCGGCAATCAACAGAACCGTACCGCCGGCTAAAACCTTAAACGCGCCGAAACGGTCGGCCAACGCGCCGGACAAGGGTTGCGATATGCCCCACATCAATTGGAACACGGCAATAATCAGGCTGAACTGGGCCATGCTTAATTCGGTAGAGTTGACGACGGGTAGGACAAAAAGCCCTAAAGTCATCCTCATGCCGATGGTAATCAGCAGGATGGAGGCGGCAGCGGCAATCAGCAGCCACAAATTGGGTAATTTGGCAGAAGAATCGGTCATGATGTTTGTGTGTGTAAGGGGCAGGGAATAAAAGCTACTCCTGCCACTATATTATTTATTTGATTTCTCGGCGAGCCGATATATAAACGCGCGATTCTAGCATTGGGTGAGAAACGGCATAAATAACCGTTGGTTCTTTGGATATGGTAAAAAGTGATATGGCTTGAGGATGAATTGAGGATGAAGCGGTCAAATATTCTTCGTTCGGTACTGACGGAGCAAGCAAATTGCCGTTGAATTTTCGTTTGAGAAGAAAGGCCGTCTGAAAAGTTTCAGACGGCCTTTGTTTGACTGACTTACATCAGATTATTTCTAGAATGAAATACTGACGCAGTTTTTCGTACACATTATTTTGTACGTTGATACAACCATTGGTTATGATGCGGTCGGCCACATGAGGAGAAGCGATGCGTTCCATGCGTCTTTCCTGCGGCTTGAGCGTCCATACCCGGTGTAACGCAAACAGAAAGTCATTTTCTTCTTTGAAGCCGATAACCTCACCACCGTAACCCGGTTTGCTGGTCATCATCGGCGTCATATTGAATTTGCCTTTCGGCGTGGTTTTGCCAATCAGTACCGGATGGCACTGACCGTCATCGGCAAAGCAAAGCTCTGCCTTAGCTGTATTGACCACAACTTTTTTGCGTTGGATATAGTCGCTGACAGCATCAGCAGCGGCCAAAGAGTTCAGGCCTGCTGCCAAGGCTATACCTAATAGGATCCGTTTCAAATTTGTCCTTATTGACGGATGCGTTGAGGAGCTTCTTTAATGATCTCGCGGATGATCACTTGAGGCTCTTGTTTAGGTGTAGGTGCTGGAGGAGGACATACGGCATCTTTAGGGAATACTGGATTCCAGAAGAAGCTGCGTGCAAATTTGTCTTTGTCGAAGATCACTTTGTATTGGCAAGTAGTGATGCCTTCAACGCCGGAAGTGTTTTCAGGGTCAACGCCTACGCCTGGGGTGTAGAAGTGGAACAGGTAGTCCCATTCACGCACGCCAACCATGCCTTCGTCGTAGTGAGGACGGCCGAGGATTTTGTAGATGTCGTCTTTGGTCAGGCCAGGACGCATTTGATCCAGCTCGTCAAAAGTCGGGAATGTGCCACGGTCTTTGTTGAAGGTCAGGGAGTAAGGTTTAGGGAAGCGTGGCTCGTCTGTAGTGCCTTCAGGAGTGATTTTGCTCTTAGTAGCACAGGCGGCCAGCAGGCCGGTAGCCAGCAGGACGAAGCCCACTTTTGCGATTTTTTTCATTTGATAATCCTTTTATTGATTTTACCAGCCGAACTTTTCAGACGGCCTGTTAGTGCCGGCAGCGAGTTTGCCGGTTTACCCAAATAATGTTGTGCTTCTTAAAGATGTACCCGACGGTTTGACAAACAAGAACCTCGGCACATTCCGGCAGGGCATTGCGCCTCATCTCCGTTGTATCCGCCTGAGTCGGCAGAACCGTTCAGACGGCCCGACTGACATTTATTGTCACTTTGTAACAATTTCACTGCGAGTAAGGCTTGGGGTTTAGAGATTTCCGGTTTTTGATAAATCAGGTTGTATTGCGTAATACCTTGTTATCTTTGTGCTTTAGTTCATTTTGGCATTTGCCGGAGATTAGGTACTTAATCTTTCGGGTGTTATCCCTGCAAATTGTATGCCAGTTTCCCTTTGTGCGCATAATCTGTGTATGCCAGAATGTTGGCTTTATACAACATTCATATTAACGAACCAGAAACGGATTGTACCTTTTCTCATGCCCGATACTGGTCATGCGGCCGTGTCCGGCTATCACTTGCGTGGTTTCGGGTAGGGTTAATAGTTTAGCGCAGATATTGTTTATGAGGTCATCATGATTGCCGCGCGGAAAATCTGTGCGACCAACGGTTTCATAAAATAAAACATCGCCTGCGACTAAAAGACCGTTTTCGGCGTTGTAAAAAACGACTTGGCCGGGAGTGTGGCCGGGAATGTGGAGGACTTGGAAGCTGTGATTGCCGACCTTGAGCGTTTCCCCTTCTTCCAGCCAGCGTGTCGGCGTGAATGACGGAGAAACGGGGAAACCATATTGCGCCGTCGTTTGCGGAAGGGCTTGGAGCAGGAATTCGTCGTCTTTGTGCGGGCCGAGAACGGGTACGTCGCAGGTTTTCAAAAGTTCAACCACGCCGCCTGCGTGGTCAAGATGGCCGTGGGTCAGCCAAATGGCAGTCAGCTTGAGGCCTTTATTTTGGACTTGTTGCAATAAATAGGGTACGTCGCCACCGACATCGGTCAAAACGGCTTCTTTGGTTTCGTCATCCCAAATCAGCGTGCAGTTTTGACGGAAGGGGGTAACGGCGTTGATTTCAAATTGGAGTGCCATGGGTGTTCCTGGGAAATGTTTATTTAATGTTGTTTGCGTTTCAGACGGTCTTTTGTTATTATGCATATATAATAAAAAGCAAGTCTGGAAGAGTGTCTTATGAATAATGTAATGCGAACCATGATACCGATTTTTGCGGCTTCTTTCATCTCTGCGGCGTTTGGTGCAGATTTGTTGTTGGCGCAGGAATATAAAAATCAAGATATTGCCGGTTGGGCCATGAGTGAAAAGTTGGATGGCGTACGCGCGTATTGGGACGGCAGGCAGCTGATCAGTCGTCAGGGCTATGCGTTTACACCGCCCAAAGGTTTTACAGCAGGTTTTCCGTCGTTTCCGATGGATGGCGAGTTGTACAGCGGACGAGGGCGGTTTGAGCAAATTTCCGCGACGGTGCGTTCTGCCTCGGGAAATTGGGACGGCATTCGTTTGCATGTTTTTGATGTGCCGCAGGCGCAGGGCAATCTGTATCAGCGGCTGGAAACGGCTTCGAAATGGCTGAAATCACACCCGTCGGCACGGTTTACGGTTATTCCGCAAGTCAAGGTGCGCGACAAACAGCATGCTTTGGATTTTTTGAAACAAGTTGAAGCGCTGGGTGGGGAAGGGGTGATGCTGCGTCAACCTGAAGCCCGTTATGCAAGCGGTAGAAATGGGCAGCTGTTGAAGCTGAAAAGTGAATATGATGATGAATGTACGGTAACGCGTCATTATGAGGGCAAAGGGCGCAATGTCGGGCGTTTGGGTGCGGTAGGATGCAAAAACCAATATGGCGAGTTTCGTATCGGCAGCGGTTTTAAGGATAAGGACCGCGACCATCCCCCGAAAATCGGTGCGCTGATTACTTACCGTTATCGTGGTTTTACGCAAAAAGGAACGCCGAAATTTGCAACATTTGTCAGGGTGCGCTCGGATCGATAAAACAAATTAAAGGCCGTCTGAAAATAGGTTTCAGACGGCCTTTAATATAGATGTTGCATAGCCTTTTATAAGGTTTCCAATACATCAGGCAATTTGGCCAAGCTGTTGAGCATGGCGACATGGGGCATGGAGGAAAGCTGTTGGGCGGTATGTGCGCCGGTGGTGACAGCGATGGCGCGGATTTTGGCATTGGCGGCCATTTCTAGGTCGTGGGTGGTGTCGCCGACGACGACGGCCTCTTCCGGCTCAACACCCAGTCGGTCGCAGAGGGCGAGTACCATATCGGGCGCGGGTTTGGACGGATATTCGCTAGCGCAGGCAGTTTCCAGCCAGAAGGCTTGGGTGCCGGTTTGCTCGATGGACCTATCCAGTCCGCTGCGGCCTTTTCCGGTCGCTACGGCAAGCCAATAGCCTTGTTGCTTCAAGCGTTGCAGGCAGGGCAGGGCTTCGGGGAACAGAGTCATGTTGTGGTTGTTGGGATTGAGGTAGTGCGCGGCATAGGTCTCAATCAGGGTTTCCTGAACGTGTTCGCTGACGTTGTGGGCAAGGCGGCGGATGATGCCGGAGAGGCTGTATCCGATGAGCGGGCGGATTTGGTCGGCTTCGGGAACGGGTAGGCCGCAATCGGCAAAGCTTTGCTGGAAGGTGTGGATGATGGGGTTGGTGGTGTCGGCAAGCGTGCCGTCCCAGTCGAAAATGATGAGTTTGGGTTTCATGGGTTTCCTTTCAGACGGCCTTGAATAACTTATTATTTTAAAAGTGTATTTTGGTGTGGCTGAATTTACCAAAATACACGAATAGAACTATGGGTTACTTAATATTTTAACTTTTTCTTGATTGAATTCTTGTTCGGAAAGAATACCTTGATCTAATAATTTCTTTAAATTTACTAATTGATCATATTTTTTGTTGTTGCTTGAATTATCAATATCTACTTGTTTTGTCTCTGTGCAGATAAAAATAATTTCAATCCTAGGCCAATTCCCTAAGATGTGAGGAGGAGTAGATGCTCTTTCTCTAATTGCTTTCATACTTTTATTTTTTTGTTTGCAGAAAGCCTGTGCTCTTTTTTCGGCACTGTGTCTCACAGCAGTTGAAGGAGTAAATCCTGATGCTCCTTGGTGGAATATGCGATATTCTTGTTCATTATTTTCATTAACATCTAAAATAGTTTCTTTGCCTTTGTAAATGATTGCTGTATCAAAACCCGAGTTGCCCTTTTCAACGATTTGGATTCCCGATGCAGTTGTACAACCAGCTAAAATTAATGCTAATAGAAGATAAAATTTAGACATGACGTTTCCTTATTTTGGGTTAAGTAAATCTATTTGATTTCAGACGGCCTTTTCCTGATTTTCCAACATTACAATGAATTGCGCCAATTCTTGCGGCAGGGAGGCTTTCAGGATCAGTTTTTCGCCGGTCAGCGGATGGGCAAGGTGCAGCTCGGAGGCGTGCAGGAACATTCTTTTCAAACCGAGTTTCTGCAGGCGTTTGTTGGCTTGATAGTCGCCGTAGCGTTCGTCGCCGGCAATGGGGCAGTCTTGCGATTGCAGATGGACGCGGATTTGGTGGGTGCGACCGGTTTTTAGGGTGGCTTCGACAAGGGTCAGGTCGGATAGGCCGACTTGGTGCAAAAGGCCGTCTGAAAAACGGTTTAACACGCGGAAGATGGTGTGGGCGGATTGGCCGTCTTCGCTGACGCGCACCATTTTTTCGCCTTGTGCGCCGGTGTATTTGAACAGGGGGAGCTTGACGTGGAAGCGGTCGTTCGGCAGCCTGCCGACACCCAGTGCGAGATAGATTTTTTTCGGATGGTCATTGCGGATGGCTTCGTGCAGCTTCACTAAGGCGCTGCGCTTTTTGGCAATCATCAAAAGGCCGCTGGTGTCTTTGTCGAGGCGGTGGACGAGTTCGAGATAACGCGCTTCGGGACGGGCGCGGCGGATTTGTTCGATGACGCCGAAGCTCACGCCGCTGCCGCCGTGGACGGCAACACCGGACGGTTTGTTGATGACCAAAAGCGCATCGTCTTCGTAAATGATGTCAAATTCGCGCGCAGGCGCGGCCTGGCTTTCAGACGGCCTTTGTTTTTCGGCGGTGCGTATCGGCGGAATGCGGACGGTATCGCCTGCCTGAATGCGGTTGTCGGGTTTGCAGCGTTTTTTGTTCAGCCGCACTTCGCCGGCGCGGATAATGCGGTGGATATGGCTTTTCGGGACGCCTTTGAGGATTTTTATCAGATAGTTATCAAGGCGTTGGCCTTCCTCGTGTTCGGCAACGGCAATCAGGCTGACTGAATCTTTGCGTATTGCGTGCATTTTCTCTATAATCCCAAACGTCCGTTTCGGGACCAGAACCTGCCGTCGCAGGCCGTCTGAAACGGATTTATTGTTAAAACGAGATTTTATATTAAAAACGCACTCCGCAAAGCATTTCCTTGTGTTTGTTCAAAGCCGGCAAACGCAATCCCGTAATTAAGTTTGAATTGAACCTGCCGTCCGGCCGGGCGTAAGACGCAGTCCGCGCAGCACCGTCCGAAATTACCGGCGCTACGATAATAAGAAGATGTAGGCTGCCTTATTTTGTCCGAAGCATTAGCATTCGGACGGCAGCGGAACCATCAACCTTTCCGCCGCATTGTTCTTTATTTCCTTCTTTATCCGAATCCGTCCGCACATGGCTTGAGCTCAAGCATGCAACCTTGCGGATTTCAAATCAAATACTGGTTACACGGGGATTTTCCCATCTTGCCTTTGAAGAGTGCCAACCGGACAGACAGGCCGTCTGAAAAAGATATTCACAAATCAAACGGCCGCTGTTCACGAGGTGACTATGAAAAGAATGTTATTCAACGCAACGCAGGCCGAAGAGCTGCGCGTTGCCATTGTCGATGGCCAAAACCTTTTGGATTTGGACATCGAAACGCTGGGCAAAGAACAGCGTAAAGGCAATATCTACAAAGGTATCATTACCCGCATCGAGCCGTCGCTGGAAGCATGTTTCGTCGATTACGGAACCGACCGCCACGGCTTTTTGCCGTTTAAGGAAGTATCGCGTTCATATTTCCGCGACTACGAAGGCGGCAGGGCGCGTATTCAGGACGTGCTCAAAGAGGGCATGGAAGTCATCGTCCAAGTCGAAAAAGACGAGCGCGGCAACAAAGGCGCGGCGCTGACCACCTTCATCAGCCTGGCCGGCCGCTATTTGGTATTGATGCCCAACAATCCGCGCGGCGGCGGCGTATCCCGCCGTATCGAAGGCGAAGAGCGTCAAGAGTTGAAAGCCGCCATGGCCGAACTCGACATTCCAAGCGGCATGAGCATCATTGCCCGTACAGCCGGCATCGGCCGCAGCGCGGAAGAGTTGGAATGGGACTTAAACTACCTCAAGCAACTCTGGCAAGCCATCGAAGAAGCAGGCAAAGCGCATCATGACCCTTACCTGCTCTTTATGGAAAGCTCGCTGCTGATTCGTGCGATTCGCGACTATTTCCGTCCCGACATCGGCGAGATTCTGGTGGATAATCAAGAAGTTTATGACCAAGTTGCCGAGTTCATGAGCTATGTCATGCCGAGCAATGTAGGCCGTCTGAAACTCTATCAAGACCACACGCCGCTGTTCTCCCGTTTCCAAATCGAACACCAAATCGAAAGTGCGTTCTCACGCAGTGTCAGCCTGCCTTCCGGCGGCGCGATTGTGATCGACCACACTGAAGCCCTGGTTTCCATCGACGTAAACTCTGCGCGCGCCACACGCGGCTCTGACATCGAAGACACTGCGTTTAAAACCAATATGGAAGCTGCCGAAGAGGTTGCCCGTCAAATGCGTTTGCGCGACTTGGGCGGTTTGGTCGTGATCGACTTCATCGACATGGAAAATCCGAAACACCAACGCGATGTTGAAAACGTCCTGCGCGATGCGCTCAAAAAAGACCGCGCCCGCGTGCAAATGGGCAAACTCTCCCGCTTTGGCCTCTTGGAATTGAGCCGCCAACGCCTGAAACCCGCCTTGGGCGAAAGCAGCCATGTCGCCTGCCCGCGCTGCGCCGGTACCGGCGTGATTCGCGGCATCGAATCGACAGCCCTGCACGTTTTGCGCATCATTCAAGAAGAAGCGATGAAAGACAACACCGGCGAAGTGCATGCACAAGTGCCTGTCGATGTTGCTACCTTCCTGTTGAACGAAAAACGCGCCGAGCTGTTTGCGATGGAAGAGCGCTTGGATGTGAACGTCGTCCTGATTCCAAACATCCACTTGGAAAATCCGCACTACGAAATCAACCGCATCCGCATCGATGACGTAGAAGAAGACGGCGAACCGAGCTACAAACGCGTCGCCGAGCCGGAAGAAGACGAGTCCGCCAAACCTTTCGGCAGCGAAAAAGCCAAAGCTTCCCGTCCTGAGCCGGCTGTCAAAGGCGTACGTCATACCCAGCCTGCACCGACGGTTGCTCCTGAGAAAAAAGCCTCTTGGTGGGACAGCTTTAAAGCTTGGTTGAAACGCATTTTCGGTGGCGAGCCTGCACCTGTCGCAGTTGCTCAAGAGCCTGCCGAAAAACGCACTACAACCAACCGTAGCCAAAACAGCAACCGCCGCGCAAACAGTCGCCGTCAAAATCCACGCCGCAGCAACAAAAACGACGGCAGTAAAGTTGAAGTGCGCGAAGTAAATGCCGAAGCTGCCGACAGCAAGTTTGAAGAAAGCAAATCAAACGAAAGCCGCAACGACGAGCGTAAAGACACCCGCCGCAACCGCAACCGTAACAACCGCCGCGATGATCGCAACAACGAGCGCAATCGTGTTGAGGAAGTGGTTGAAGACGTAAACGTTCAGGAAGTGGCTGCACTGGCTGAGATGCCGTCTGAAAACCAAGCGGAACAAAACGGCAATAAACGCCGCCGCAACAACAGTCGCAACGAGCGCAACCGTCATCAACCTGCGGAAAACCGTGTTGAGGACGTGAACGTTCAAGCCGATGGCGAACAGGCGCAAGTCGAAGCGGACGACAACGCCCGCAGCGAAGAGGGTGTGAAAAACAACGGCCGTCAAGGACGCGACTGCAACAACCGTCAGCGCAACAACCGTCAGCGCAACAACCGCAACGACCGCCGTTCTAACAGCAAAAAACGCAATATTCCGTCTTCAGCAAAAATCGAGCAATACCTGAACATTACCGATACCGCCGACAAAGTTCTCTTTGCTGTGGCGCATGTTTTGGGTTTGAACGAAACGGTTGAAGCTGCAAATGCGACATTGTCTTCTGAAAGCGATCAAGCCGAGCCGCTGGTGATTGTAGTATCCGAGCCTGAAGTGACCAGCGCAGAGCCATTCGTATTTGCGATTGAAAGCGAAGACGAGCCTGCCGTAGCGCAAACTGAAGGCGCTGATGCCGAACAAGCCCTGCTTGCTTCTGCAGTCAGCAATGTCAAAGAAGCCATTGCTGCGGTATTGTCTCCAAATGCAACGGCTACTGTTGCATCGGTTGAAGCACCAGCCGAAACTGTTGTCACACAAACTGAAGCCGTAGCTGAAGCAGCGCCTGTCGCAATCGTTGTGCCTGAGAGCTTGGGCGATTTGATCTTCGTTGAAACCGATCCGCAAGCCGTTGCCGCTTTTGCCGCGCAGCCACAACCTGAACCGGTTGCTAAAACACGCCGTTCGGATGTGCCTAAAGTAGAAGTGGAAGACACAGCAGTCGAAATGATTTTGGTGGAAACACGCAAAGACTAAGATTGGTTTTCCAGTTAAAAGCCCGATGTTGAACGCATCGGGCTTTTTTACAGGAGAAGTGCTACGACTATAGGGAATAGTTAAGAAAAGGAAATTTCTTTTGAGGAGAGTGAGAAGTATGAAGCATCAAGAAGTTGGAGTTATCGATATTTAAAGGTCAGAATCATTGCTACCTTGAAAGACTTAGCCTTTACATAGGGTTGGTCCTGTATAAAAAATAAGATCATGGAAGTATGAATATGAAGTTAAGATATTTTGAATTAGATAGACCTTATGTGGAAAATCGCCAAAGGATCGAGGAGTTGATGGACTCAGCTTCATTAAGATACGAGGAGGCCAGGATAGAGGACTACAATCAAAATTGGAAATGCCGTAGAAAAGCGTTTGTATATGAATCGAAGTGTATGACATCTATGTTGGAGCGACTCTTCAAGCCTGTTCCAACTAAGGATTGTTGGAAAATCATCATAGAATGCATGGATAAGGTCTGCAATCCTTGTATCATAAACTTACTTGGTGTCTATACTGTTCAGGTTCCATTTGATTTTTGTACCTATGAAGCTTTAGATCCTGTTGATAAGAAAAAGATGCTCTTGGCTGCCTTAGTCGAAGGGGCAAACCGTGTATTTCATAAGCTTTCTATTCCATTCTGCTTACTTGGGGATGTAGTGAATGAAATAGAGAGAAACCATTATGAAAATAGTTGGGTATGGAAAAAGAAGAAGATTCAATCCACCACTTTTTCCATTCAAGTGGAACATCAGATCGATAAAGTTGACTTGTTTTGGAATATTGAAAATAAAGACAAGAGTATTCGTCATTTGATTAAAACCTGTCCTGCTCATGAAATGGATTATGGCGTTTACCTTGGTAAATTAGAGGTAAATGATAATTTCCTTTATCTATTGGGTAAAAATAATGAGGTCGTAAGCAAGGTTTCTATAAATAAATGAAGGATAGCTGCTTGTAGTTTTTCTTAAACAGCCAACTATGTCAGAGCGATGGAGTTAGAAAAGGCCGTCTGAAATGGTTTCAGACGGCCTTGGTTTGTGTGTGTATGTTTAGGTATTGTGATTATTTTTTGTTCAGAGAGTCACGGATTTCGCGCAACAACAGAACTTCTTCGCTAGGCTCTGCCGGTGCTTCTTCAGCAGGAGCTTCGGCTTTTTTCACAGAGTTGATGGCTTTAACCACGCAGAAGATGGCAGCGGCGATGATCAGGAAGCTGATTACAGTGTTGATGAACAGACCGATGTTCAGGGTAACGGCACCGGCTGCTTGGGCGGCTGCTAAGTTGGCGTAACCTTCTGCAGGAGCGGCTTGTGCGCCGTCTTTCAACGTAATGAACAGGTTGGAGAAATCAACGCCGCCGATCAACAGGCCGATAGGGGGCATGATTACGTCGTCAACCAATGATTTGACGATGCCGCTGAATGCTGTACCGACAACCATACCGACTGCGAGGTCGATCACGTTGCCACGCATAATAAATTCTTTAAATTCTGAAGCGATTGACATAATTAATCTCCTGTATGTGTTTGAGTCAAAATCAGATGTAGTTCAATAAAACGGCAGGCATATTAACGCTTTATCGGTTAAGAAAATTTCAATAATGTTAAATTTTGTATTTCATGCTAAAAATGCCCGGCTTCTATGCCTTCTGTATGAAAAACAGGCCGTCTGAATTTTTTTTGTTACTTTTTTGCACCACTTTTTATCCGTGGCTAAGTATCAGATAATATGAATGTTATCTTTAGAATCAATGCTCTATCGAATCTTTAGGTTAAGGTGGAATGATAATATAATAATGTTGAAAACATAATCATTGAAAGCCTGTAAAGTTAATGTTTCGTATCCGTATTTGACTTTCAGACGGCCTTTTTGGTTATGCAGTTATTCAAGCCATAATGTAACGGCCATAAAAAACGCACTTTCATCATGAAAGTGCGTTTGGAGTGAAAACTGTTTAGTTCTCTTCGTCGTTCAGCGCGTTGATGCTGTAACCGCCGTCAACGTATGTAATCTCGCCGGTGATGCCGGAAGCGAGGTCGGACAGCAGGAAGGCGGCTGTATTGCCGACTTCTTCAGTGGTAACGTTGCGGCCCAATGGGTTGTGGGAAGCGACGTGGCCCAAGAGTTTGCTTAAATCGGCGATGCCGGAAGCGGCCAGGGTTTTGATCGGGCCTGCGGAGATGCCGTTGCAGCGGATGCCTTCTTTGCCCAGGCAGGCGGCGGTGAAGCGGATGCCGGCTTCGAGGCTGGCTTTGGCCATGCCCATAACGTTGTAGTTAGGAATGGCACGAACGGCGCCTAAGTAGCTCAGTGCAACGATTGCGGCGTTGCGGCCCTGCATCATCGGACGGGCGGCTTTTGCCAGCGCAGGCAGGCTGTATGCGGAGATTTCGTGAGCGGTGTTGAACGCTTCGCGGCTGATGCTGTCGAGGAAGTCGCCGCTCAAAGCTTCTTTAGGGGCGAAGCCGATGGAGTGAACGAGGCCGTCCAAGCCGTCCCAGTGTTTGCCCAAGTCAACGAAAACTTGGTTGATTTCGTCGTCGCTGGCAACGTCGCAGCGGAACACGAGTTCGGAGCCGAGTTCGGCCGCCATTTTACGGACGCGCTCTTCCAGTTTGTCGACAACATAAGTAAATGCCAATTCCGCGCCTTGTTCGCGGCAGGCTTTGGCGATGCCGTAAGCGATGGAACGCTCGGAGATCATGCCGGTAATCAGAATTTTTTTGCCTTGCAAAAAGCCCATTTTCTTATCCTTTAGCAGTGGTATTGCGGTTGCATTAAACTGCGCATTATAGCAAAAACCGCTGTTTCGGCATAGAAAAAAACGGATAACCCTTTGTCTTGCCTCAAATAGGGATAAGGTTGTCTGCTAAGGCCGTCTGAAACCTGACGGAACAGCGGCAAAACGTTATACTTGATAGTCTTAATGACCGATGTTTCAGGAGTGAACCATGCCCGAGCAAAACCGCATTCTCTGCCGAGAACTCAGCCTGTTGGCGTTTAACCGCCGTGTACTGGCTCAGGCGCAGGATACGAAAGTTCCTTTGTTGGAGCGTTTGCGTTTTTTGTGCATCGTGTCTTCCAATTTGGACGAATTTTTTGAAGTGCGCATGGCGTGGTTGAAACGCGAAAACAAATTGCGCCCGCATCAGCTGCTCGACAACGGAAAAACCGCGGCCGAAACCATCGAAGCGGTGGCGAAAGAGGCGCAGGCTCTGATCCGCGAGCAGTACGACCTGTTTAACAAAGTATTGCAGCCTGCACTCAGCCGTGCCGGCATTCATTTCTATCGCCGCCACAAATGGACGGCTGCGCAGAAAAAATGGATCGAAAACTATTTCGACAACGAGCTTTTGCCCATTCTCACGCCCATCGGCCTTGATCCGTCACACCCATTCCCGCGCCCGTTAAACAAATCGCTCAACTTTGCCGTCGAACTCGAAGGCACGGATGCGTTCGGCCGTCCGTCCGGGATGGCGATTGTGCAGGCTCCGCGCATTTTGCCGCGCGTCGTCCCCATGCCGTCTGAAATTTGCGGCGGCGATGCAGGTTTTGTGTTCTTGTCTTCGATTTTGCACGCCCATGTCGGCAAACTCTTTCCCGGCATGAAGGTTAAAGACTGCCATCAGTTCCGCCTCACGCGCGATAGCGATTTGACGGTTGATGAAGAAGATTTGAAAAACCTGCGTGCTGCGATTCAAAACGAGTTGCACGACCGCGAATACGGCGACGGCGTGCGCTTGGAAGTGGCGGACACTTGTCCGGCGCATATTCACGACTTCTTGCTTGCCCAGTTCAAGCTGACTTCTGCCGAGCTGTATCAGGTCAAAGGCCCAGTCAATTTGGTGCGCCTCAATGCCGTTCCCGATTTGGTGGATAGGCCGGATTTGAAGTTTCCGCCACGCAATGCAGGCCGTCTGAAAGCCTTGCGCAAAAACGGCTCCGTATTCAAACTGGTCAAACAGTCACCGATCTTGCTGCACCACCCGTATCAGTCTTTCGATCCGGTTGTCCAAATGATACGCGAAGCCGCCGCCGATCCGGATGTGTTGGCCGTCAAAATGACCATCTACCGTACCGGCAGCAATTCTGAGCTTGTGCGCGCATTGATGAAGGCCGCACTGGCGGGCAAGCAAGTTACCGTCGTGGTCGAACTGATGGCGCGTTTTGACGAAGCCAACAACGTCAACTGGGCGAAGCAGCTGGAAGAGGCGGGCGCGCACGTCGTGTACGGCGTATTCGGCTATAAAGTCCATGCCAAAATGGCTTTGGTTATCCGCCGTGAAGACGGCGTGCTCAAGCGTTATGCCCACCTAGGTACCGGCAACTACCACCAAGGCACATCGCGCATCTACACCGACTTCGGCATCATCACCGCCGACGAGCAAATCACTGCCGATGTGAACACGTTGTTTATGGAAATCACAGGCTTGGGCAAGCCGGGCCGTCTGAACAAGCTCTATCAAAGCCCGTTTACCTTGCACAAAATGGTCATCGACCGCATCAAGCAGGAAACCGAACACGCCAAAGCAGGCAAACCGGCGCGGATTACCGCCAAGATGAACTCCCTCATCGAGCCGAGTGTAATTGATGCGCTGTATCAAGCCAGCGCGGCAGGCGTGCAAATCGACCTGATTGTGCGCGGTATGTGTACTTTGCGCCCGGGTGTAAAAGGCTTGTCCGAAAACATCCGCGTCCGCTCCATCATCGGCCGCCAACTCGAACACTCGCGCGTGTATTGCTTCCATAACAACGGCGCAGACGATACCTTTATCTCCAGCGCCGACTGGATGGGGCGCAACTTCTTCCGCCGCATTGAAGTCGCCACGCCGATTACCACGCCTGAACTCAAAGAACGCGTGATCCGCGAAGGTTTGGAAATGGCCTTGGAAGACAATACCCAGGCTTGGCTGATGCAGCCTGACGGCAGCTACGTCCGCACCCAGCCGCAAGACGGCGAGCCTGCGTTTGGTTTGCAGGAAGGTTTGTGGAAAATATACGGACGTTAAATTGAATAATGTCTTAGGCCGTCTGAAATGCAGGTTTCAGACGGCCTTTTTTGATTTTGCCGTTATAATTCCGTTTCCCAATCTTTCAGACGGCCTTTTCCTATGAAATCTTACCCCGATTCCTATCTCCATTTTGAAAACCTCGAATCTCCTGAAACGCAAGATTTTGCCGCCGCGGCGCATGCCGAAACGCGTGCGCGTTTTTTAGAAAATGACAAGGCGCGTGAATTGTCTGACGGTATTTTGGCGCAGTTGCAGGACACGCGGCAGATTCCGTTTTGTCAGGAACACCGCGCGCGGATGTACCATTTCCATCAGGACGCGGAATATCCGAAGGGCGTGTACCGCGTATGTACCGCGGCGACGTACCGTTCCGGCTATCCTGAGTGGAAAATCCTGTTTTCAGTGGAGGATTTCGACGAATTGCTTGGCGACGATGTGTATTTGGGCGGCGTGTCGCACTTGGTGGAACAGCCCAACCGCGCGCTGTTGACACTGAGCAAATCGGGCGGCGATACGGCGTACACGCTGGAAGTGGATTTGGAAGCAGGGGAGTTGGTAGAAGGCGGTTTTCACTTTCCGGCAGGCAAAAACCATGTGTCGTGGCGCGATGAAAACAGCGTTTGGGTGTGTCCGGCTTGGGACGAACGCCAGTTGACCGAATCGGGCTATCCGCGCGAAGTATGGCTGGTGGAACGCGGCAAGAGTTTCGAGGAAAGCTTGCCGGTGTATCAAATTGCCGAAGACAGCATGATGGTGAACGCGTGGCGTTATCTCGATCCGCAGGGTTCGCCGATTGATTTGATTGAAGCATCGGACGGTTTTTACACCAAAACCTATTTGCAGGTGTCGACCGAAGGCGAGGCGAAACCGTTAAACCTGCCCAATGATTGCGACGTAGTTGGCTATCTGGCGGGACATCTTTTGCTGACGCTGCGCAAAGACTGGAATCGAGCGAACCAAAGCTATCCGAGCGGCGCATTGGTGGCAGTAAAATTAAACCGTGGCGAATTAGGCGCGGCGCAGCTTTTGTTTGCGCCCGATGAAACGCAGGCATTGGAAAGCGTGGAAACGACCAAGCGTTTTGTCGTGGCGAGCCTACTGGAGAACGTACAAGGCCGTCTGAAAGCATGGCGCTTTAGCGACGGTAAATGGCAGGAAGTCGAACTGCCGCGCCTGCCTTCGGGCGCGTTGGAAATGACCGACCAACCGTGGGGCGGCGACGTGGTTTACCTTGCCGCCAGCGATTTCACCACGCCGCTGACACTGTTTGCATTGGATCTGAACGTGATGGAACTGACCGTCATGCGCCGTCAGCCGCAGCAGTTTGATTCAGACGGCATCAACGTGCAGCAGTTTTGGACGACTTCGGTCGACGGCGAGCGCATTCCTTATTTCCACGTCGGCAAAAACGCCACGCTCGACACGCCGACCTTGGTTTATGCCTACGGCGGTTTCGGCATTCCCGAATTGCCGCATTATCTGGGCAGTGTCGGCAAATATTGGCTGGAAGAGGGCAATGCCTTTGTATTGGCAAACATCCGTGGCGGCGGCGAATTCGGCCCGCGCTGGCATCAGGCGGCGCAGGGAATCAGCAAACACAAAAGCGTTGATGATTTATTAGCAGTCGTGCGCGATTTGTCCGAACGCAGCATGAGTTCGCCCAAACACATCGGTTTGCAGGGCGGCAGCAACGGCGGCCTGATTACCGCCGCCGCCTTCGTGCGCGAACCGCAAAGCATAGGCGCGCTGGTGTGCGAAGTGCCGCTGACCGATATGATCCGTTATCCGCTGCTGTCCGCCGGTTCAAGCTGGACGGACGAATACGGCAATCCGCAAAAATACGAAGTCTGCAAACGCTGGCTGGGCGAATTGTCGCCGTATCACAATCTTTCAGACGGCATCAATTATCCGCCAGCGCTCATTACCACCAGCCTCAGCGACGACCGCGTCCATCCCGCCCACGCGCTCAAGTTCTACGCCAAACTGCGAGAAACCTCGCCGCAATCTTGGCTCTACTCGCCTGACGGCGGCGGCCATACCGGCAACGGCACGCAACGCGAATCCGCCGATGAACTGGCCTGCGTATTGCTGTTTTTGAAAGAGTTTTTGGGGTAGAAGTAAGCAGCAGGACTGACCGTTTTGTAAAGTTGAGAGACAAAATACTCTTGTTTCGGCAAGTGAAAAGAAGGCCGTCTGAAAAACGAATATTAAAGTTTTTCAGACGGCCTTCTTTTCTTTTAACTTTCAACATATCCCGATAAAATGGACACTTTGTAAGTAATCATTGATGGAAGACGCAATTATGGCAACCGAACCGAACCGAACCGAACCGAACCGAACCGAACCGAACCGAAATTATACACGATTTAGAAAATAATTTCAAACAAAACAACATATTAAAACTCAAACAAATCTTTCCCGAAGTCTTTTGCGAAGACCAAATCGACTTTGAGAAGCTCAAACTCGTCCTTGGCGCAGAAAACCTTGCCGACGCAGGCGAACGTTATCAACTCGATTGGGCAGGCAAAACCGCCGCCTATCTTAACCTGCAAAGCCCCACTTCCCGCACCCTCGCTCCCTGTAAAGAAGAATCCTCAAATTTTGACGGCACGCAAAACGTGTTTATCGAAGCCGAAAACCTCGAAGCCCTGAAAATCCTGCAAAAATCCTACGCCGGCAGCGTGAAGATGGTTTACATCGACCCGCCCTACAATACCGGCAGCGATTCTTTTATCTATCCCGACAAATTCTCTGAAAGCCGCGATGAATACGCCCGCCGCGTGGGCGATACCGACGACGCGGGCTACCTGAAGCGCGACGGCGTATTCCAAGGGGCGTGGCGCAAAAACGGCAAAGACAGCGGCCATTACCACAGCAACTGGCTCTCCATGATGCTGCCGCGCCTGCATCTGGCGAAAACCCTGCTGCGCGAAGACGGCGTGATTTTCATCAGCATTGACGACAACGAACAGGCACAGTTGAAATTGCTGTGTGATGAAGTGTTTGGGGCGGAGAATTTTGTAGCTTGTATTGTAGTAGAGGGGACTCCAAAAAATGATCCTTATATTGTTTCAACGGCACATGAATACTGCCTTGTGTATACTAAAAATTTTGAAAGTGCTAAAGCTGAGAATTATGGAATAAAAAATCCAATCTATGCGGAATTACTTAAAATATTTGAGAAGAATTTCTCACAAGGGAAAAACATTGTTGAAGAAGAATTGCAAAAATTTTACAAGAAAAATCAACTAGCCGATGACAATATCGCTAATTATAAATTTTGTGATGAACATGGTATTTATCGAATAGGACCGATTGATGACCCACAATCATCAGGGGCTACAGATGTTAGGATAAATCCCAAAACTGGAAACCCTTGCAAAATACCAAGCAGAGGATGGAGCTGTAATATAGAGACATGGGAGGAGTGGAAAAAAGATAACTTAATACATTTTCCAGAAAATGATGATAGTTTACCAGCAAAAAAAACTTATGTAAGTACAGAGCGATTAGATGTTTTGCGTGCCTATTTTAAAATGCAAACGCGCAAAGATAGCGATAATTTGAAACGAATGTTTGAAACAGAAATAACAGTCTTTTCCAATCCTAAACCTTTGGAATTGATCAAATCATTTTTATCCATTTGCCAAGATAACCATTTTACAGTTTTAGATTTTTTTGCAGGTAGTGGAACGCTGGCTCATGCTGTTTATGATTTGAATGCAAAAAATCAGAAAAATATTCGTTGGTTATCGATTCAATTACCTGAAGAATTGGATACGCGACAAGCCACATCAAACAAAGCTAAGAAGATCATCTTAGCAGCAATGGAATTTTTAGAAGAGCATGATTTGCCTAAGAATATTGCCGAAATCGCCAAAGAACGCATCCGCCGCGCGGGCAGGCAGATTTCAGACGGCCTTCAAGACGGAACAGGAATAGATACTGGTTTCAAAGTTTTCAAACTTGCCGAAAGCGGTTTCAAACAATGGCGGCAGCCCGAGCAGGCCGATACGGAAGCCCTGCAACGCGAATTGTCGTTGAATATCGATTCCGTGCTGTCTGAAACGCCGTCTGAAAATCTGCTCTACGAATTGATGCTGCGTATGGGTTTGAAGCTGACCTGCAAGGTTTCGTTTTCAGACGGCGTATATTTCGTGGAAGACGAGGATACGGGCGGGCTGTACGCTTTCCTGCTGGAACGTGTGGATCAAGGTTTGATTGATGCCGTGCTGGCGAAGCATCCCGTCAAGGTAGCGGCATTGGACAGGCTGTTCGAGGGCGACGACGCGCTTAAAAGCAATACTGTATTGCAGATGAAGGACGCGGGCGTGATGTTCGAGTGTGTGTAGGGAGAAAACGATGGAACTGAAATTTGAAGAACTGCCCTATCAGCTTGATGCGGTAAATGCCGTTGCGAACCTTTTTGCAGGGCAACCGAACCATGCCCGGACATTTGATTTGACCAGTCAGGGGACAGGGCGGTTTGTCGGCAACGGCTTGGATTTGGATTGGGAAACGCTAGGCCGGAATTTGAATGCGGTGCAAAAGCAAAACGGACAGCCTGAAACGGAAATCGGCGCACACGGGCTGAATTTTTCCCTGGAAATGGAAACGGGGACGGGCAAAACCTATGTCTATCTGCGCACGATTTACGAATTGAACCGCAGTTATGGCTGGAAGAAATTTGTGATTGTCGTGCCGGGCGTACCGATACGAGAAGGCGTGTTGAAAAGCCTGGAAATTACGAAGGCGCATTTTGACGGGGTGTTTGGCAGGCCCGTGATGCGTTATGCGGAATATTCAAGCGGCCGGCTGTCGGACTTGCGCGCTTTTGCGGTAAACGACCACATCGAGATTTTGGTGATCAACATCCAGTCGTTTGAAAAAGATGGAAACGTTATCAATAAGGTAAACGAAAGCGGGGAAGCGCCGATTAAGTTTATTCAGGAAACGTGTCCTATCGTTATTATCGACGAGCCGCAGAATATGGAAACGGAAGGCTGTCTGAACGCCTTGGCATCGCTCAATCCGCTTTTTACCCTGCGCTATTCGGCAACGCATAAAAAACCGTACCACAAGGTTTACAGCCTGAATCCCGTGCAGGCATACAATTTGAAGCTGGTCAAACAGATTGAAGTTTTACCGGTATTGGCGGAAAACGATGTGAACGGCGCATTTGCGGAGCTGCTGGAAGTGAAACAGGCGGCCAAAGGCAGTCTGAAAGCCGATTTGAACATTCATTATCAGGATAAGAAAGAAACCAAGAAGAAAAAGGTATCCGTCAAATATGGAGACGATTTGTTTGAAAAATCGGGCGGCAACGAAGCCTACCGCCACGGTTTCATCATTGACGGCATGGATTTCGAGAATCAGGAATTGGCGTGCTCAAGCGGTAAAACCATTACGCGCGGCGGAGACGGCGACGCGGTGCGCGATGAAATCATGAAAAACCAAATCCGCGAAACGGTAAGGGAGCATTTGGCGAAGGAGAAACGGCTGAATCCGCTGGGGATTAAGGTGTTGTCGCTGTTTTTCATCGACCGCGTAGAGAATTACCGTGCGGCAGACGGAACAGCAGGCAAGTTTGCCCTTTGGTTTGAAGAAATCTATCGAGAGCTTGCAGGCAACACCGATACGGCGGGCGTACACGACGGCTATTTCTCACAAGACAAGAAAGGTCGTCTGAAAAACACCGATGGCACAACGCAGGCGGACAACGATACCTACCGCCTGATTATGCGCGACAAGGAAACCCTGCTTTCCTTCGGCAGCCCGCTGCGCTTTATCTTTTCCCATTCCGCGCTGAAAGAAGGCTGGGACAACCCCAATGTATTCCAAATCTGCACGCTCAACGAAACCCGCTCGCCGCTGAAAAAGCGGCAGGAAATCGGGCGCGGGCTGCGTATAGCCGTCAATCAGGAAGGACGGCGCGTGCGCGATGAAAAAGTGAACATACTGACTGTAGTGCCGAACGAAAGCTACGAATTATTTGCCGCAAATCTGCAAAAAGAATACGAAGATGAATGCGGTATTAAATTTGCCGCCGAAAACATCAAAAACGGCAACAAGAAGAAAAAACAGCTATTTCGCAAAGATTTTCCGCTTGATCCCGAATTTCAGGCAATTTGGGAGAGGTTGAAATACAAAACGCGCTACCGGGTGCGCTTTGATACGGAAGAATTGATCAAACAGGCTTCGGAAGCAGTGGCAAACCTGCCAGAAATCCAAAAGCCGAGAATCCGCGTCCGCAAGGCACAATTGAAACAATCACAAACCTACGGTATCGAAACAGTCGAAATTGCCAGCCGCAGCCGCGAAATGGACGTTCAATGGGAAATCCCGGACATACTCGGCGAGATCCAAAAAAAGACAGGGCTGACGCGGCGCACGGTGTACGAAATCATCACACAGTCGGGTCGTCTGAAAGATGTAACTGGTAATCCGCAACGCTTTATCGACCTTGCCGCCGAAGCGGTAAACCGCAGTCTGTACGCGTTGATGGCGGCAGGAATCGAGTATGAACAAACCGGCAAAGTGTATGACCAAAAGCTGTTGGAAAATATGGTTCGTGAAGGCATTGAGTTTTATGAGAACAGCTTTACATTTGCAGTAAGTAATCCGCAAAAAACCATTTGCGAAAACTATATCCCATTGGATTCCGGGACGGAAAAAAACTTTGCCGCCGATTGCGAGCATTATGATGCTGACCATGAAGGCGGTGTAGCGTTTTATTTCAAACTACCCGGCTGGTTCAAAATCCCTACCCCACTGGGCAATTACAATCCCGATTGGGCAGTGGTAAAACAGGTTCAGGGCAAAGTGTACTTTGTTGCAGAAACCAAAAATACTGGCAAAGGCATTCAGGCTGGTGTGGATACGGACAAACTACGCCAAAATGAGAGGCTGAAAATCGAATGCGGCAAGCGGCATTTTGCGGCATTGGACGGGCTGGAATATCGTGAGACGGATGATGTGGGCAGTTTGGAAAAATAATTGGAGGAAATATTTGAAATTGCATTAAAGCCGTTTGAGAAGCCGATATTAGGGTTTTCAGACGGCCACGATTCACGATAATCAAACTTAACCCTATGATATCAAACAAAAACAAATTCCCGCTTGTAGGTTAAAATCAGCCTATGCTAATATGCGCAACAACAGGTTTTTACTGAATAATCTGTGCTAAAATGCAGGATTAGATGGAAAACTCTATCCGAATTCGGTACAATACCGACGAATCATTTCCCTTAAACAACCTGCCGCAAGGCGAAAAGGAACGACTGACATGTCAAACATCGAACAACAAGTTAAAAAAATTGTTGCTGAACAACTGGGCGTAAACGAAGCCGAAGTGAAAAACGAATCTTCTTTCCAAGACGATTTGGGTGCTGACTCTCTGGACACCGTAGAACTGGTGATGGCTTTGGAAGAAGCTTTCGGCTGCGAAATCCCTGATGAAGACGCTGAAAAAATCACTACCGTACAATTGGCTATCGACTACATCAACGCCCACCAAGGCTAATCGGTCGCACCAAACATCCAGCCTCTGCTGCGCCATCGCAATAGAGGCTTTTACCTTATTATTAAACCCCTGAAATTTCAGACGGCATGAGTTTTGCCCGTTTTACGAAGAAAAAGAGCAAGGCTGCCGCGAAAATCCCGACAACCAACAGCGAGATTATCATGAGTCAGAGAAGAGTAGTCATCACAGGTCTTGGCCAAGTATCACCGGTCGGCAACGACGTCGCCACCGCATGGAGCAATCTGCTCGCAGGCAAAAGCGGCATCGGACGGATTACCCGCTTTGACGCATCCGACATCAACAGCCAAATCGCCGGCGAAGTTCGCGATTTCGACATCGGCCAATACATCAGCGCGAAAGAAGCGCGCCGTATGGACGTGTTCATCCACTACGGTATTGCCGCCGCCCTGCAGGCCATTAATGATTCAGGCTTGGACGATTTGGAAACCCTCGACAAAGACCGCGTCGGTGTCAATATCGGCTCCGGTATCGGCGGCCTGCCGAGCATTGAAGCGACCGGTAAAGCCGTCATCGAAGGCGGCGCGCGCAAAATCAATCCTTTCTTTATCCCAGGCTCGCTGATTAACCTGATTTCCGGCCACGTCACTATTCTCAAAGGCTACCGCGGCCCGAGCTACGGTATGGTTTCTGCCTGTACGACCGGCGCACACTCCATCGGTGACTCTGCACGACTGATTAAATACGGCGACGCGGATGTGATGATTGCCGGCGGTGCAGAAGGCGCGATCAGCACTTTGGGCGTTGGTGGTTTTGCTGCCATGAAAGCACTTTCCACCCGCAACGACGACCCTGCTACCGCTTCCCGTCCGTGGGACAAAGGCCGTGACGGTTTCGTTATCGGCGAAGGCGCTGGCGTGCTGGTGTTGGAAGAATTGGAACATGCGAAAAAACGCGGTGCGAAAATTTACGCCGAAATCGTCGGCTTCGGTATGAGCTCCGATGCTTACCACATTACCGCGCCTAACGAAGAAGGTCCTGCATTGGCCGTTACCCGCGCCCTGAAAGATGCCGGTCTGAATCCTGAAGACGTTGATTACGTTAACGCACACGGTACATCGACTCCTTTAGGCGATGCCAACGAAACCAAAGCCCTCAAACGCGCTTTGGGCGGTCATGCGCGCAAGGTCATCGTTAACTCCACCAAATCCATAACCGGCCACTTGCTTGGCGCGGCCGGCGGTGTGGAAGCGTTGTACAGCGTGTTGGCGGTATACGAGCAAAAATCTCCACCGACTATCAATATCTTTGAACAAGACGTTGAAGCCGGTTGCGATTTGGACTACTGCGCCAATGAAGCACGCGATGCGAAAATCGACGTTGCCATCTCCAATTCCTTCGGCTTTGGCGGTACCAACGGCACATTGGTATTCAAACGCTTCAAAGACTGATAGAAGGTTTTAAGTAGATTGAAAAGGCCGTCTGAAACTAAGTTTCAGACGGCCTTTTTTATTTTAAAATACAAATATTCTTGATAATCTGTATCATTTATATAAAAATATCGACTCCTATCAATATCGCCCGAATTTTATCGGGTAATCAACCCAATTACATTTTTAAGGAGTCTGCAATGAAAACTATTCGTATTCTAGCATTGGCCGCTGCACTGGCCGCCGTGCCCGCATTTGCGTCTGATTTCGGCCATGAACAGGCATTGACCATAGACGGCAAGCCTGCCCATCTGGCAGAAACTTCAGCCCGTATTTTGGCAAACGAAACCCTGACTGCGCCGCAACTGGTCGAAGACATTACCGATGGATTCGGTTCGAAAAAAATTCCAGGTTATAAATTGATGATTATGGGCCGTACTTATTCGGTGGCGGCAGAAACCAAACCGCCGAAAGAGGGCCAAACTCAGTGGCGGGACAATACGTTCATTCATCGCGGCGTAAAACTGTTTGTTGGTATTCCGGTTAAAAACGGCAAGATGGATTTGGCAGCTGCCCGATTGATTAATATCGGCGTGGTTGACGATAACGGTGGTGCTGCGCCTCATGATGAGGGTGAAAAAATCCGTCCGGTCGGCAAACAGCTGATGTCTCCCGATACCAAAGTGGAAAATGTGAAACTCAATATTGCCAAACTGACGTTGCCAAATATGAAATTGGGCGAAACCAGTGGCGGTGGCGTGAAATTGGAAGCATCGGCAACATTGGACGGTAAGCCGATACAGACTAAAATCGACAGCACTTTCTCCCGCTTCTATTCCGCCAAACCGGCTGCTACACGGCCGTTTATGGCAGATGCACGGTTTGTGAAATAATTGCAAAGGCCGTCTGAAATCCAGTTTCAGACGGCCTTTTATTGATAAAACCGATTCAATACCGCATCATTTTGCTGTCCACCTGCATTGCCCAAGCATCAATACCGCCTTGCAGGTTGTAAAGGTTTTCAAATCCGGCGTCTTCTAGATACATTGCCGTGTGCAGGCTGCGGATGCCGTGGTGGCAGTAAACGACAATGGGCAAATCGTCGTCGGGCAGCTCGTTTTGACGCAGGGGGATGAGGTTCATCGGAATATGAATGGCAGCGGGCAGGGTGCAGATGGCGCGTTCTTCATCAGTGCGGACGTCGAGCAGGTGAAATGCGCGGCCTTCGTCCTGCCATTGTTTCAATTCGGTGGGTGAGAGTTGGATGATGTCGGTCATAGGGTTGGGTAAAAGCATGAGGCCGTCTGAATTTTCAGACGGCCTGTTGTTTAAAAATCGAAATCGCCAAACGGATTGGCCGATTTGTCTTCCAAGTGTGCTACGACGGTGTCGAACAATACCTTTTCGGAAAACTCGTTGCCGTTACGCGTCAGCAAAAGCGCGCGTTGTACCAGTTTGCGACCGACAATGACCACCATGCGGCCGCCGTCTTTCAATTGCTCTTTTAAGATTTCAGGCACGCTGTCTACTGCGCCGCCCACATAAATCGCATCAAAAGGCGCGCCTTGCGATGCTTCGGTCAGGCCGTTGTTTTGCACATAATCGACGTTAGCAAAGCCCAATTCGTCCAAAACTTTTTTGGCGCGTTGCTGCTGCTCGGCATCGATGTCGTCGGTGACGACTTTGCCGGCTAATTTGGACAGCAGGGCGGTTGCATAGCCTGAGCCTGTACCGATTTCTAAGACGGTTTCGTCTTTTTTCAGTTTCAAACCTTGAGCTAGGCGGGCAACGACTTTGGGTTCCAACATCTTATGGCCGTTGGCCAGCGGCAGCTCCATATCCGCATAGGCCAAGCCTTGAAAAGCCTCGCCGACGAAATGTTCGCGCCCGATCTCCTCCAAAGCATCCAAAATGTCGAAATCCAAGACATCCCACGGACGAATCTGCTGTTCAACCATATTGAAACGCGCTTTTTCAAAGTCCATATTTGTGCTCCGTTCAATTCTTAATTTTATCGAAACATACATTATAAATCCTTGTCGGAGAGTGTGCCATCTTTCAGACGGCCTCAAGGCTTGTTAATAATTGCCAAGCGCACATATATCCACTAAACTTTCACATTACACCACGCTACAACAAGCAACAACCAACACACGGAGCAATAAAGATGTATCACCAAATCGGAATGTGGGACCAAAAATGGGTTATCGGCAACTGGAAAATGAACGGCCGACTCCAAAACAACAATGCGCTTATGCACCGCTTCCGTGTCATGCCAACCGCAGAACGCGTGTTAATCGGCTTGGCCGCTCCGACCGTTTATCTGTTGCAACTGCACAACGCCATGCAGATTGTTTTGAACAACCGTATCTTGACCTGTGCGCAAGACGTGAGCCGTTTCCCGAATAACGGCGCGTACACCGGCGAAGTGTCCGCCGAAATGCTTGCCGACATCGGTACAGACATCGTCCTCATCGGCCACTCCGAGCGCAGCCTTTATTTCGGCGAGAAAAACGAAATCCAACGCCGCAAAATGGAAAACGTCCTCAACGTCGGCCTGATTCCATTGTTGTGCGTCGGAGAAAGCTTGGAAGAACGCGAAGCCGGTAAAGAACACGAAGTCATTGCCCACCAGCTTTCCATCCTGCAAGGTTTAAACACCAAAAACATCGCCGTTGCCTACGAGCCGGTTTGGGCGATCGGTACAGGCAAAGTCGCCACCGTCGAACAAATCGCCGACATGCACGCATTTATCTACAAAGAAATCTTGTCTTTGTGCGGAAGCGATGTTAAAATCCGCGTTCTTTACGGCGGAAGTGTGAAAGCGGATAACGCAGCCGACATCTTCGCAGTACCTCATGTAGACGGCGCATTGGTTGGTGGCGCGTCATTATCATATGACTCCTTTACCGCCATCATCAACGCAGCACAAGCCTCGTAGAAAACATATGGAAGCCTTTAAAACCCTTATCTGGATTATTAATATTATTTCCGCTCTATTCGTAATCGTGTTAGTATTGCTGCAACACGGTAAAGGTGCGGATGCCGGAGCAACATTCGGTTCCGGCAGCGGTAGCGCGCAAGGCGTATTCGGTTCTGCCGGTAATGCCAATTTTCTCAGCCGCTCGACTGCCGTTGCTGCAACATTTTTCTTTGCGACTTGCATGGCAATGGTGTATATTCACACCCACTCCAGTAAGCATGGTTTAGACTTCAGCGATGTGAAGCAGACCCAGCAAGCTCCTAAGCCTGCAACGCCTGCACAAAACAATACAACTCCTGTTGCACCGAATCCTCAGCAGCAGTAAGACAATTTAATTTATGCCGACATGGTGGAATTGGTAGACACGCTATCTTGAGGGGGTAGTGGCCGTAGGCTGTGCGAGTTCAAATCTCGCTGTCGGCACCACATTAGAAAATCTAACCGCTTTTTAGCGGTTATTTTTTCGTCTTGAGAATCTGCCTTTCATTTATTTTTAGGCCGAGACAGGGAAATACAATGAAGCGTTTGGTTGTCGGCATCAGCGGTGCCAGCGGTTTTCAGTATGGCGTGAAGGCTTTGCAGCTTTTGCGTGAGCATCAGGTAGAAACGCATTTGGTGGTTTCGCAAGGGGCGGAAATGACCCGCGCTTTGGAAACGGATTACACTAAAGAAGACGTTTATGCTTTGGCAGATGTCGTGCATTCCGTCCGTAATGTCGGGGCAAGTATTGCCAGCGGATCGTTTTTGACGGATGGAATGTTGATTGCGCCGTGTTCAATGAAAACTTTGGCTTCGGTTGCTCATGGATTTGCCGATAATTTGCTCAGCCGTGCGGCGGATGTAACGTTGAAAGAGCGGCGCAAGCTGGTGTTGATGGTGCGTGAAGCGCCGTTAAACTTGGCGCACATTGAAAATATGCGCCGTGTGACAGAGATGGGCGGTATCGTGTTTCCTCCCGTTCCGGCTCTGTATCAGAAGCCCGAATCCATCGAAGATATGATTACACACAGCGTGTCTCATGCTTTGGACTTGTTCGGTATTTTTCAAACCGATGCGCCGCGCTGGCAGGGCTGATGTTTCAGACGGCCTGAAAATAAATTTAATACACTGAGAAAGAGGATAAAAATCATGCAAGCGATTCCTACCAATATCGTTAAATTTTTGAGCAATCATCATGTCGTCAGTATTGCCGCTGCGGCAGACGGCGAAGTTTGGGCGGCTTGTTGTTTTTATGTGTTTGATGAAGCCAATGCCCGCCTGATTGTGCTGACTTCTTTGAAAACAAAGCATGGCGGACTGATGAGCCGTTCTGCCAAAGTAGCCGGCACCATTGCCGGACAGCCTGACAGTATCACGAAAATCAGCGGTGTTCAGTTTGCGGCGACTGCCGCTTTGATTGAAGATGAAGCGGATTTGAAAGCGGCGCAGTCTTTATTTTACAAAGCGCATCCTGCTGCTCGAGTGATGAAAAGTGATGTCTGGGTGTTGAATTTGGATAATGTAAAATTCACTGACAATAAATTGGTATTCGCACAAAAAACGTATTGGAATCGTGAGGATTAAGAAAAGGCCGTCTGAAAGATGAAATTTCAGACGGCCTTTGATGCTTTAAGAATTAATCGTGTCCGATGTCTACGGTTTTTTCTTTGTAACGCGTGTCGGGAATCAAGACAATTTTATCGTCCACTTTGCCGATGGCTTTCACGTCTTTGCCCGGATAGTCCAGTTGATGCAGGAAGTAGCGGATACAGTTCAAACGTGCACGTTTTTTGTCGTCGGAACGGATGATGACCCAAGGCGCGTCGCCGGTGTGGGTGTGGAAGAACATAGCGTTTTTGGCTTCGGTGTAGTCGTCCCAGCGGTCGAGTGACTGGATATCCACAGGGGACAGTTTCCAGTGTTTCAGTGGGTCGTCACGACGGGAGATGAAGCGACGGAGTTGTTCTTCGCGGGATACGGAGAACCAGAATTTGAACAGATGGATGCCGCTGGCAACAAGCATACGTTCCAATTCAGGGGTTTGACGCATAAAGAGCAGGTATTCGTTGGGTTCGCAGAAGCCCATTACGCGTTCTACGCCTGCACGGTTGTACCATGAGCGGTCGAAGAATACCATTTCGCCTGCGGTCGGCAGGTTTTGGATGTAGCGTTGGAAATACCATTGGCCGCGTTCGGTAGTAGTCGGTTTTTCCAGTGCGACAACGCGTGCGCCGCGCGGATTCAAATGTTCCATAAAGCGTTTGATGGTACCGCCTTTACCGGCTGCGTCGCGGCCTTCAAACAGGCTGACGATACGCTGACCGGAATCTTTAACCCAGCTTTGTACTTTCAACAATTCGATTTGCAGCTTCTGTTTTTCTTTTTCGTAAACAGAGCGACGCATACGTTGTTTGTACGGGTAGTTGGCAGGAAGCGGTGCGCTGCTGGAATCTTCGTCAGTGCCGCGTCCTTCGTGTTCCAAAACAGCCTTTTCGAATACTTGCAGCTGGTCTTGTTTCTCGCCCAGTTCAACATTCTCGAACGGTTCTAATTGGTGGTCTGCCATAAAGTCTCCTTATCGATTAAGTTTTAAATGATATGGTGTGGTATGACTTGATTTTACCTCTTTATGCTGTGTTAGCCTACATAAAATTACACATAAGCGATTTTTTCCGACTTGTTTGATAATTTTTGTAAAACCAGCGTATAATCAGCCTATTTGTATCATACATCATGCCTTATTTCGCCCTGTTCGACGATGCCGTGAGCGGCCGAGCAAAACTCTATCAAAATCATGTAGAAAGCCATCGGTTTTATCATAACGAACTGGATTCGTTAACAAGTATTTTGCAAGCCGGCTGGAAAAAGGGTTTGCATGCAGTGTTGTTTGCAGACTACGAATTTGGGTTGCCGCTGATGGATATTCCATCTGGCCGCAGTGGCAGTCTGCGTTTGCACTGGTTTGCCGATTGTTCCAAAATCGATGCCGAAAGCTGGCTGGCCAATCATTCAGACGGCCTTGAGGCAGGTATTTCTACTCCCCGATTCTCCGTATCCGAAGCCGATTATCTCGAGCATATCCGTCAAATCCACGAAGCCATCCGCCGCGGCGATACCTATCAAATCAATTACACCGCACGCCTGCACCTGCAAACTTACGGCAATCCGATCCAGCTTTACCGCCGCTTGCGCCAGCCTGTGCCGTATGCCGTTTTGTCTTGTCTGCCCGACGGGGTAGGGCAGGAGGCGTGGACTTTGTGTTTTTCTCCTGAACTTTTCCTCAAAATCGATTTAGACGGCCTGATTACAACCGAGCCGATGAAGGGCACTGCGCCGATTCTTCACGATGGGCAAGATGAACGCCGTGCCGTTGAATTGCAAAACGACCCGAAAAACCGCGCCGAAAATGTGATGATTGTCGACTTGTTGCGCAATGACCTCGGCAAAATCGCGCAGACAGGCAAAGTACGCGTGCCTGAACCGTTTAAAGTTTCCCGTTTCGGCAGGGTTTGGCAGATGACCAGTGCCATCGAAGCGCAGGCGCTGGCTGATGTTTCGGTTGCCGATATTATCCGCGCAGCCTTCCCGTGCGGCAGTATCACCGGCGCACCCAAACGCATGAGTATGCAGATTATTGAGTCCCTTGAATTTGAGCCGCGCGGTTTGTACACAGGCAGCATTGGCTTTTTGCATCCGTGTGATACGGGTTTGGGGTTTGAAGGTGTGTTCAATGTCGTGATCCGTACTTTATCTCTGAAGCCGGTTTCAGACGGCCTTTATCAAGGTGTTTATGGTGTAGGTTCGGGGATTGTGATTGATAGCGATCCGGAGGCCGAATATCGCGAGTGCGGTTGGAAGGCGCGCTTTCTCAATGACTTGCGGCCTGATTTTGGTATTTTTGAAACCATGCGCGTGGAAGACAAACAATGCCGGTTGCTTGATTTGCATTTGGGCCGTCTGAACAGCTCGGCGCAAGCACTCAACCTGACTTGGCCTGAAAACGCAATAGAGCAAATCCAACATTATATAGATGCGTTGCCAAGAGGGTTATTTAGAGTCAAAGCCGCCTTGTTTTCAGACGGCCTCGCATTGAGCCATGCGGCTGTTTCTGAATTGAGTGAACAACAATACGTCATCTTGAGTGAGCACACATTAAGCCAACGCGATTATCTGCGCCGTTTCAAAACCACGCGCCGTGAAATGTTTGACCAAGCGTGGAAAACGGCAGAAGGGCAGGGCGCATTTGACAGCTTGTTTTTCAATTCAGACGGCCTGTTGTTGGAGGGCGGAAGAAGCAATGTGTTTATCAAATATCAGGGACAATGGCTTACGCCGTCTTTGGATTTGGATATTTTGAATGGGGTAATGCGCCAAGCGGTATTGAAGCAGCCGCGGCTTTTAGGTGCGGATACAATCAAAGAAACCCACATCTCGCGTTCTATGTTGGAAAATGCGGAAGAAATCCGCTTGAGCAATGCTTTAAGGGGTGTGTTTGCGGTTTCGCTCCGTAAATAAATAGCGAGGGTCAAATCATCGTGATTCAAATTGTCGTAAAGCGGCAATATCCGATAGAATACGTCATTTCAACATTGAGGCCGTCTGAAAGGGAAAACAATATGGCAAAAGCAAAAGGATTGGGACGCGGTTTGGATTCGCTAATATCCAATGCGGTGGACAGCAGCAGTAGCGACCGCCTGACAACGGTTGCCATCGCCGATATTCAGCCCGGCCGCTATCAGGCGCGTGTGCAAATGGATGACGAAGCCTTGCAGGAATTGGCCGACTCCATTAAAGCGCAAGGCATTATCCAGCCGGTTATCGTACGCGAACGTGGTCTGTCTCAATATGAATTGATTGCCGGCGAACGCCGTTGGCGCGCTTCCCAGTTAGCCGGTTTGACCGAAATTCCCGTCGTCATCAAAACCATCAGTGACGAAACCGCGTTGGCCATGGGTTTGATTGAAAACCTGCAACGTGAAAACCTCAATCCGATTGAAGAGGCGCAAGGTTTGAAACGCCTCGCCGACGAATTCGGCCTGACCCACGAAACCATCGCAAAAGCCGTCGGTAAAAGCCGCAGCGCCATCTCCAACAGCCTGCGCCTGCTGGGCCTGCCTGAGCCGGTTCAGGAAATGCTTTACCAACGCCGTCTGGAAATGGGTCATGCCCGTGCGTTGCTGACCTTGCATGTGGTCGATCAATTGGAGTTGGCGCAAAAAGCCGTCAAAAACGGCTGGTCGGTGCGCGAAGTAGAACGCCGCAGCCAATTGGCGCATCAAAAAGCCAAGCCCGAAGCAGCCAAAACCATCAGCCCGGATATCCGCCGCATCAATGATGCATTGACCGAGCATTTGGGCGTTAATGCCGAAGTCAAAACCAGCAATCAGAAAAAAGGCAAAATCGTGCTGCATTTTGATACGCCGGAAACATTCGAATATTTGCTGAAGCAGTTGGGCATCAATCAAGCGTTCTAACGGCTTTATAAACAGAACAGGCCGTCTGAAAAAAAGCTTTTCAGACGGCCTCAATTTTTGAAAAAGCGTAGAGCGTATAAATGTTTACAATACAAATCAAAATCTTCTGTAAAATCTATGTAACAACATGTAATTTGTGTTAAACTCCATTCCAGCAAAGATTTGTTTTATATGTGTTAATCATTTATTTGTGAAAGGTTCACAAAGATTAACATATTGCTTGACGTTAACAAACTTCTTGATTATATTAGCCTGCCTTGCTTTTTGGGGTACAAAGTACAATGAATCAGATAGTCCCATTGCAAGTGATTGTATTGTTAATAATTTCAGTTGTTTGTGCATTATTTTCCGGATTGCCCGGCTTCCTCTCTGCTTTGGCGGGAGGATTTTCGTACATTTTGCCTACCCTAGTTGCAGTTTTACTTTTAAAGTTTTCCCGACGAAATCCCGATCTGCAAAGTTCGATGTTTATCGGCGGAGAGGTTTTAAAAGTAGTGCTGTCGCTGGTATCTATGTTGGTCGTTTTTGCGATATGGCATCGATCACTGGTATTTTACCCATTTTTATTGGCGTTTCTTGGCGTCAGTCATTTGGTTTTTTTAGTATTGTTGAGAGTGAAACACTATGGCAGGTGAAACTATGACCGCTGCCGACTACATCAAGCACCACTTGCAAAGCTTGACCAGTATGTCGGATGTTACTCAGGGTCAAGGACTGAAAAACATTGCTGATTTTTCGTTCATTAACCTTGATGCAATCTTTTTTGCCGTTCTGTTGGGCGTAATCGGCAGCTTCCTTTTGTGGCGCGGTGCCAAAAAAGCGACGGCCGGTGTTCCCGGTCGTTTCCAAGCGGCTGTTGAAATTCTGTTCGAATTCGTGGATGACATGTGTAAAAGCATTATCCATAACGAACAATCGCGTAAAGCCGTTGCCCCGTTGGGTCTGACCTTATTTGTCTGGATTCTCTTGATGAATGCCATGGATATGCTGCCGGTTGATTTGCTGCCGATGGCATGGCAAGGCATTACCGGTAATCATCATGCTCTGTTGCGCGTCGTGCCGACAGCTGACTTGAATACGACTTTGGCTCTGGCGATTGGCGTATTGCTGATCTGTATTTACTACAATGTCAAAATAAAAGGCCTTGGCGGTTGGATTCACGAGTTGTTCTGCGCACCTTTCGGTCCGTGGCTTGCTCCAGCCAACTTCCTGCTGAACTTGGTAGAGTTTTTGTCCAAAACCGTATCCCACGGTATGCGGTTGTTTGGTAATATGTATGCCGGCGAGCTGGTGTTCCTGTTGATCGCTCTGTTGGGCGGTGCATGGGCGTCAACCGGTAGTGTTGAAACTTTGGATCCGATTTTATTTGTGTTCCACCTGATTGCCGGTTTGGCTTGGGCGATTTTCCACATTTTGGTCATCACCTTGCAGGCATTTATTTTCATGGCGTTGGCGTTCGTATATATCGGACAGGCGCATGATGCACACTAATCAAGTAGTTTTTTTGTAGTTTGTTTTTTGTAGTTTAACCTTTACTATTTTAAGGAGTTTAAAAATGGGTTTGATTGCTATCGCATGTGGTTTGATCGTTGCCTTGGGCGCATTGGGTGCCTCTATCGGTATCGCAATGGTTGGTTCTAAATACTTGGAATCTTCTGCTCGCCAACCTGAGCTGATCGGTCCTCTGCAAACCAAACTGTTCTTGATCGCTGGTCTGATCGACGCGGCTTTCTTGATCGGTGTGGCTATTGCCCTGTTGTTCGCCTTCGTTAACCCGTTTGGTGGTGCGTAATCAAGACGGAGCGATCCGTTCAGATACAGGCTTGCCGTCTGTTTGATTAACCCAGATACGAAGGTTAAGTAACGTGAATATTAATGCAACCTTATTTGCGCAAATCCTAGTTTTCTTTGGCTTGGTTTGGTTTACGATGAAATTCGTATGGCCTCCGATTGCCAAAGCATTGGATGAGCGTGCCGCAAAAATCGCCGAGGGCTTGGCTGCTGCCGAGCGCGGTAAGAGCGATTTTGAGCAGGCAGAGAAAAAAGTTGCAGAACTTATGGCCGAAGGGCGTAATCAGGTAACCGAAATGGTTGCCAACGCCGAAAAACGTGCTGCAAAAATTGTAGAAGAAGCCAAAGAGCAAGCTTCTCATGAAGCAGCACGCATTGCAGCCCAAGCAAAAGCTGATGTAGAGCAAGAAGTTAACCGTGCGCGCGAAGTGTTGCGCGAACAGGTTGCTACACTGGCTGTTAAAGGTGCGGAATCTATCTTGCGTAAAGAAGTTGATGCTTCCAAACATGCAGATTTGCTCAGTACCTTAAAACAGGAGCTGTAATCTTATGGCAGAGTTCGCAACGATTGCCAGACCTTATGCGAAAGCATTATTTAGTCTGGCTCAGGAAAAAAACCAAATCGAGTCTTGGTTGGGCGAACTGAAAGAACTCGCAGCGGTTGTTCAAGATGAGAAAGTCATTGCGCTCATCGAGCAACCGGAAACAGGAGCTTCCGAAAAAGCAGAAACGCTCAAAGGTCTTGTCGGTATCAAAAATGTCGAATTGGCAAATTTCATTACCGTTTTGGCCGAGCAAAAGCGTTTGCTAGTATTGCCGGAAATTTATGCCCAATATCAAGATTTGACCTTGATACACAACAGTACGAAATCGGCAGTAATTTACAGCGCGTATGAGCTCAGTTCTCAGCAGCTGGCCGATGTTACCGATATCCTGACAAAACGCTTCAACAGCAAATTGGATGTGGTAGCTAAAGTTGCCCCTGAATTAATCGGCGGCATCAAAGTAGAAGTGGGTGATCAGGTCTTGGATTTGTCCGTACAAGGCAAACTGAATGCTTTGTATGCGACTATGACAAATTAGGAGAGTTTTCATGCAGCTTAATCCTGCTGAAATTAGCGATTTGATTAAAGCCAAAATCGAAAATCTGTCCGTCAATGCAGAAGTACGTACCCGTGGTACCGTTGTTTCTGTTACAGACGGCATTGTGCGCATTCATGGCTTGTCAGACGCGATGCAAGGTGAGATGCTCGAATTCCCCGGTAACACTTTCGGTCTAGCCATGAACTTGGAGCGTGACTCCGTCGGTGCCGTAGTGTTGGGTGAGTACGAACACATTAAAGAAGGCGATACAGTTACCTGTACCGGCCGTATTTTGGAAGTGCCGATCGGTCGTGAACTGGTTGGCCGCGTGGTTGATGCATTAGGTCGTCCTATCGATGGTAAAGGTCCAATCAACACAACATTGACTGCTCCAATCGAAAAAATTGCACCAGGTGTGATTGCGCGTAAATCGGTTGACCAACCAATGCAAACCGGCCTGAAAGCCATTGACTCTATGGTTCCGGTTGGTCGTGGCCAACGTGAGTTGATCATTGGTGACCGTCAAACTGGTAAAACTGCCGTAGCACTGGATGCCATCGTTAACCAAAAAGGTACAGGCGTTATCTGTATTTATGTGGCTATCGGTCAAAAAGCATCTTCTATTGCCAACGTAGTACGCAAATTGGAAGAGCATGGCGCGATGGAACATACTATCGTGGTTGCTGCAACTGCTTCTGAAGCCGCTGCGCTGCAATACATCGCTCCTTACTCCGGTTGTACCATGGGTGAATTCTTCCGTGACCGTGGTGAAGATGCACTGATCGTATACGATGACTTGTCTAAACAAGCCGTTGCATACCGTCAAATTTCCCTGCTGTTGCGCCGTCCTCCTGGCCGTGAAGCATATCCTGGCGACGTATTCTATCTGCACTCCCGTCTGTTGGAACGTGCAGCCCGCGTCAGCGAAAACGAAGTTGAAAAACTGACTAATGGCGAAGTAAAAGGCAAAACCGGTTCTCTGACTGCGTTGCCAATTATTGAAACCCAAGCCGGTGACGTATCAGCATTCGTACCAACCAACGTAATCTCGATTACAGACGGCCAAATCTTCTTGGAAACCGACTTGTTCAACGCCGGTATCCGTCCTGCAATCAATGCCGGTATTTCCGTATCGCGCGTAGGTGGTGCAGCACAAACCAAAGTTATCAAAAAACTGGGTGGCGGTATCCGTTTGGCGTTGGCACAGTACCGTGAATTAGCAGCGTTCTCGCAATTTGCTTCCGATTTGGACGAAGCAACACGCAAACAGCTGCAACACGGTGAAGTGGTTACTGAATTGATGAAACAAAAACAATTCAGCACATTGAACACTGCCGAAATGGCATTGACTTTGTGGGCGATCAACAACGGTTCTTACGCAGATGTTCCGGTATCCAAAGCCTTGGCTTTCGAAGCAGAATTCTTGAGTTTCGTACGTACGCAACATCCTGACGTTCTGGAAGCGATTAATGCATCAGGCGCAATGTCTGACGAAAGCGAAAAAGCATTGACCGAAGCCATGAAATCTTTCAAATCTTCTTACGCTTACCAAGCATAAGTATTGAGATGAAAGGAGTCTGAAATGGCAGTCGGAAAAGAGATTCTCACCAAAATCCGTAGTGTTCAAAATACCCAAAAGATCACTAAAGCGATGCAAATGGTGTCGACCTCTAAAATGCGGAAGACTCAAGACCGGATGCGCTTAGCGCGTCCGTACGCCGAAAAAGTGCGTACAGTGATGAGCCATCTTGCACAGACTAATGCCGATCATGGTATCAAATTGTTGGAGCCGCACCGTGAAGTGCGTCGTGTCGGCTTCATTTTGATTACCTCGGATAAAGGTTTGTGCGGTGGCTTGAACGCAAACGTACTGAAAAAGTTTTTGGCGCAAGTTCAAGAGTATCAGGAACAAGGCATCGAAGTCGAAGTCGTGTGCCTGGGTAGTAAAGGTTTGGCTGCATGCCAAAGCATCGGTTTGAATGTTATTGCCAGCGCAACCAATTTGGGTGATACCCCAAAAATGGAATTGCTGCTCGGCCCTCTGACCGAAATCTTCCAACGTTATGAGAAGCATGAATTAGACCGTATCCATATGGTTTACTCACGTTTCGTCAATACAATGCGCCAAGAGCCGCGTATGGAAGTTTTGCTGCCTATCGGTGAAAACGTTATTGACGATGGAACAGGTCATTCTTCATTTACTTGGGAATACCTCTACGAGCCGAGTCCTATCGCCGTATTGGAATATTTGGTTCGCCGCTATTTAGAGTCTGTGGTTTATCAGGCATTGAGCGACAACATGGCATCTGAACAAGCCGCGCGTATGGTAGCGATGAAAGCTGCAACCGACAACGCAGGCAATGCCATTAAAGAATTACGCTTGGTGTACAACAAATCGCGTCAAGCCGCGATTACCACAGAATTGTCAGAAATTGTAGCAGGTGCAGCGGCAGTTTAATGCCGTCTGAAGCCTGAACAGGAAATTAGGATACGATAATGAGCCAAGGCAAAATCGTACAAGTTATTGGTGCGGTGGTTGACGTGGAATTTCCACGCGACGCTATCCCGCATGTTTACGATGCCCTGAAATTGGACGAGAACGGTCTGACTCTGGAAGTTCAACAGCTTCTGGGTGACGGCGTTGTCCGTACTATTGCAATGGGTAGTTCAGACGGCCTGAAACGCGGCATGTCTGTAAGCAATACTGGTGCGCCAATCACTGTGCCGGTAGGTAAAGGTACATTGGGTCGTATTGTCGACGTATTGGGTACGCCTGTTGATGAAGCAGGTCCGATCGATACCGACAAGAGCCGTGCCATTCACCAAACTGCTCCAAAATTCGACGAGTTGTCTTCAACTACCGAATTACTGGAAACCGGTATTAAAGTGATCGACTTGCTGTGTCCGTTTGCTAAGGGCGGTAAAGTAGGTCTGTTCGGTGGTGCCGGTGTGGGCAAGACCGTGAACATGATGGAATTGATCAACAACATCGCCAAAGCGCACAGCGGTCTGTCCGTGTTCGCAGGTGTGGGTGAACGTACCCGTGAAGGTAACGACTTCTACCACGAGATGAAAGATTCCAACGTATTGGATAAAGTAGCCATGGTGTATGGCCAAATGAACGAACCTCCGGGCAACCGTCTGCGCGTTGCTTTGACCGGTTTGACTATGGCTGAATACTTCCGTGACGAAAAAGACGAAAACGGTAAAGGTCGCGACGTATTGTTCTTCGTTGACAACATCTACCGTTACACTCTGGCCGGTACCGAAGTATCTGCACTGTTGGGCCGTATGCCTTCTGCAGTGGGTTACCAACCGACATTGGCTGAAGAAATGGGTCGTTTGCAAGAGCGTATTACCTCTACCCAAACCGGTTCCATTACTTCCATCCAAGCCGTATATGTACCTGCGGATGACTTGACTGACCCGTCTCCAGCGACAACTTTCGCCCACTTGGACGCGACCGTCGTATTGAGCCGTGACATTGCATCTTTGGGTATTTACCCGGCAGTTGACCCGCTTGATTCTACTTCACGCCAATTGGATCCGATGGTATTGGGTCAAGAGCACTACGACGTAGCGCGCGGTGTACAGTCTACTTTGCAAAAATACAAAGAATTGCGCGACATTATCGCCATTCTGGGTATGGACGAATTGTCTGACGAAGACAAACTGACTGTGATGCGTGCCCGTAAAATCCAACGCTTCCTGTCTCAACCGTTCCACGTTGCCGAAGTATTTACCGGTTCTCCAGGCAAATACGTTTCATTGCGTGACACCATCGCCGGCTTTAAAGCCATCTTGAACGGCGAATACGACCATCTGCCTGAACAAGCGTTCTACATGGTAGGCGGTATCGAAGAAGCGGCTGAGAAAGCGAAAACCTTAAACTAAGGAGGCCGGCATGAGCACCATGCAAGTTGAAGTGGTTAGTAGCGAGCAAAACATCTATTCGGGCGAGGCCAGCTTTGTGGTGGTTCCGACCGTTCAAGGTGAGCTTGGTATTTATCCACGACACGAGCCGATTATGAGTTTGGTACGCCCCGGAGCATTGCGTTTGACTGTTCCGGGTGAAGCTGAAGAAGTGCTGGTTGCCGTTTCCGGTGGCGTTTTAGAAGTACAGCCTGATAAGATTACCGTATTGGCAGACGTTGCCGTTCGCAGTACAGAAATGGATCAGGCGCGTGCTGAAGCAGCTAAAAAAGCAGCCGAAACAGGTGTTAATGAAGCTAGAGACGAAAAATCTTTGGCCGAAGCGCACAAAGCATTGGCAGCAGCCATTGCCCAGCTGAAAACTTTGGATTACCTTCGTTCGCAAAAAAACAAGTAATGTGGGTTCATCAAGAAAAAGCACAACGAAATGTTGTGCTTTTTTATTTTCTTGAAGATAAGCGGCTTGATATTGAAATGTCGACAGACGAGTAGATGGCAAACTTGAAATCGAAACGCTAGAACCGGCTTTTATGACTAAATTGTTGGCGGATCATTATTGAAGCAGTTAGCCTTGTGATTCACATTTAAAATAGCCCCCCCAATCTTTTTATCCTCAAAAAATAGATTGGATGATTCCTAATTTATTGCTACTGCAACAGATCTGAATTGATCAGTATTGAAAATATTAGAATTTGCGGAAGCTCTTGTATAAACAGGCCGTCTGAAAAGTTTTAGACGGCCTGAGACCTTTGCAAAATTCCTCCCCCCCAACAACTGAAACCTAAACACAGGTTGAGACCTTTGCCTTTTCCCTTACCCAATGAGACCTTTGCAAAAAAGCCCTTCCTTCGACAGCTGAAACTCCAAAACAGGTTTTCGTCTATTTCCGCTCCTAATTA